>JAGQLH010000066.1 GCA_020429465.1 Candidatus Dojkabacteria bacterium
ATCTGAAACATCTTGTTGTACCTCAAATACAATGTTTCCATCAGGAATTACTGTGTTATCTTCTTCCCACGAATGGTGAATACCACCTATTGTATTACTTACTATTGTATCGGCTTCAGGCGTAAGAACATTGACAAATTGTTCTGGATTGTTAAGTTCTATAAAGCGTTTCAACTCAAGTCGGGCATCGTCTACTTTCATCTTCTTTTTTTGTACAGCTTTAGACAATTCTTGAGTTTTTTCATAAATTGACTCACAAATTGCTTGATACTGCTTTACATCAACTCCCTCTCTCAAACCTAGTGTTATCTTTCCTTTTGCAAAGAAATACCATGACTCTTGTTTTGGTAGGTAATCTCCTGATTTAAATTTAGAGTGTATTTGATATGAATTACCTTTAGCTTGAGTAAATTTGATAAGAATTTCTGGTACTCTTCGTCGACCAAATACTTCTTTTAAATTTAGTTTTTCGAAATCAATGATTCCTTTTACTTTATTAACCAACTTTTCATCCTCTACATCATTTGAGCCAATTAAGTAAGGCATTTTGTCTACTTTTACTTTATCAAGTTCAGTCATTGGGACAAGTTTTGATCCTGACCAGAATTCGTACGATTGACCAATACGCTCTTTTACTGAAAGCCCTTTAGTCTCAGGGATATGTGATCCTCCCCATGTTGGTTGTTGAATTAATTTAGGAATTACATAGTAAATCATAGTGTGAGTAATACTGTTATGAATATATAGAAATCTGTTGAATTATACTGCAAATAGAGTAGTTTAGGATACTGCCTGTTTGTTTCGCGCTAGAATAACCCAAGAATTATGTGAATCTTGGTAGAGTTCAAGTATGTCAAAGTATGCGCTAACGACTGATTCTAAAAACTCTTTTTCAAAGTATACTTGTGTGACACTCGGCTGTATTATAGCAGTTTGATTCGATGGGACAACGAACATCGCCAATCCCCCTTCTTTTACAACCCGATTGATTCCTCCCAGGATATCTTCAAGTTCTTTGGGATCTTCTAAATAATGTATGCTATTTATACTAACTAAGGCATCAAATTCATCTTTAGAGAATTGGATCAAATCCTCCTTAAAATCAGCGATATAAACCTTTCCTTCTAATCCCTTCTCACGTAACCAGTCTTCAGCCAAATGCGCTGCACTTGGGGCATAATCAATCCCTGTAACCATGAAACCGGCTTCAGCTAAGGGAAGCAGGTTACAACCAGTCCCGCACCCAAGGTCAAGAATATTTAGAACGTCATGCTCTCCGAGTAGATCTATAAATTTTGAAAGGTCTTCATGGGGGAGTAAGTAGAATCTATCATTATTTTTATAGAATTCGTTCCACTTTTTATGCATTGCAATTTACTTGCTAAATGATGTTATAAATTCCTCGGCTAGTTTCTTGTACGCATCTGCACCCGATGAATTAGAATCATATTCAACAATTGATTTACCATGTGATGGTGCTTCAGAAAGACGGATGTTTCGGGGAATAATTGTTTCAAAAACTCTATCACCGAATACTTTATGTACTTCACTTATTACATCTTTTGCAAGATTTGTTCGAGCATCAAACATTGTCATAATTACTCCACCAATTTTTAGATTACTATTGAGTTTTGATTTAACGAGCTTAACTGTATTAAGAAGTTGGCCAAGTCCTTCAAGAGCGAAATATTCTGTCTGAACCGGGATGCAGACTCGATCTGCAGCCGTAAGTGCATTTATTGTCAGTAATCCTAATGAAGGAGGGCAATCTATGAGTACAAAGTCAAAGACATGATGAGCTTTTTCGAGAGCATCACGTAGGATTGTTTCTCTTGAGACCATATTTACTAACTCTATTTCTGCACCTGCCAGATCAATACTTGATGGAATTAGTGTTAAGTTATCGCTACGAGTTTGGAATAGTACTTCATTAAATTCTTTTTGACTAGTAAGGAGATCATAAACACTTCCTGCTAGTGAATCATTTTCCGTTAGGCTTTGTGCACTATATCCTAGGCCCGAAGTCAGGTTAGCTTGAGGATCGAGATCTATAAGACAAGTCTTTTTCCCAAGTGCGGCCAAATATGATCCTAAGTTCAATGTTGTTGTAGTTTTTCCAACTCCTCCTTTTTGATTTGCAAATGCAACGATCATAGTGTTCTTGATTAGTCTGATAAAGTAACTTCAATATTTGGATTCGCTTCGTGCTCATCTGGCTCAGTTTCTCCAATTGGAATAATACCTAACCTATTTATCGGGAGTATACGAAGTTCTGCAGGTCCGATGATATCTTCAAAATGAACAAATCCTACATCCTGATGTCTAGAGTCGAGACTATTAGTTCGGTTATCCCCAAGCACAATGTAGCTTTCTTCGGGTACGGTAACTTCAATACCCTCACGCAGAAAGTTACCGGCTGATGTTTTAATATCATCAGATAAGTAAAGTTCATGAATAGTTTCCCCATTTATGATAATTCTATTTCCTTCGAGAAGGACTGTATCACCAGGAATCGCTATTATTCTTTTGATAAAAGCTTCTTTTCCAGGTTTTTCAAAGATGATAATTTGTCCGTGGTGATAGTCCCATCCGAGTCGCTTTCCTAGCTCACTTGTACTTAGATGGTGTTTAAATCTACTTGTAAGGATGAGTTCGTCAGGCAGTACGTTTGGATACATAGAAGAACCTTGTACTTGATTTGGTGTTGCTATGAAATAGTAAATGAAACCAGTCAAAATAAGCGCAGTTATGATGGTCTGTGCTGTTTCTTTCAAAAATGAAAGAATACTATCTCTTGAAAATAATGTACTCATAAAGAATGTATGAAAAATTTAAGTAACATACTCTATCTCACCTGCTCCAATGAAGCCAAAATCTTCAAATGGCCAATATCGTAAAAATACTCTTCCTTTTATATGTTCTCGAGAAACAAATCCAATATCGCTAAACCGTGAATCTTTACTATTATTTCTATTATCCCCCATTAAAAAATAGTGTCCAATGGGTACTACTTTTGTTTCTCCTTCGGATATGAATGAATATGTATTTGTTCTCCATTGGGGACTATCCGGTATATACATTTCATGTATCTCAGTGTTATTAATGTATATCTTACCACTTTGGATCATTATCTCATCCCCTGGAAGAGCAATAACTCTCTTAATAAAATCATCATGTCCTGGTTTTTGAAAAATAACAACATCACCTCTTCTGTAATTATAATTACGTTCCTTCATAAACTCTTTATCACCAATTATTTGAATAATTTTATTGGTGAAGAGTAATTCGTTGTCGTGAAAGTTAGGTTCCATGGATTGTCCATCAACTTGGTTTGGTATCACAAGGAACAAATACGAAACAACGAACAAAGCCAGTACAATTACTATCGCCTGAAGTGCATCCATAAAAAAACCACCGACACCTTTTTTGGTCCTTGGTAAACTATGTAAAAATGGATTTTCAGACATGGGCAGACATTTTTAATTTCTCAATTCTAACGTAATTAGTATACAGTATTATTCAGCATCGATGGTGAGTTTCATTCCATTTATCTTTAATTCCTTACCTTCAAGTGAATCAACAATAGTAATACTTTTTGCATTCACTCCCAATTTTAATTCTTCTTCGTTATTAGTAAAAAGTTCTCGTAGGCTATCGTCATGAATCTGCACAGTAAGACTGATTTCATCTCCAAATGCAAAACCAGATCTTTTCCTAAATGCTTGAATATTTCGTATTGTTTCTCTAAGAAGACCTTCACGCGCAAGTTCTGGCGAAATATTTGAATCAAGAGTAATTTTTGCATGAGATGAATGATCTTGAGTACTAACGAATCCATCTGCTGATGTTTGTTCATCCTTAGTTATTACATTCTTTACGTTTAACTCTTCTTGAATGATTTCATTCATCCAAGGTGTGGCTTTAACTCCGTCACCAAAATAAACTTCTGCTGTTGCGAGTGGTTGCCTTACCTTTAATCCGTTTTCAACTCGAAGTGATTGGCCTAAGCTACTAATTGTTCGTACTGCATCCATCTGGGTAAGCAGCTCAGCATGTTTTTCCAAGAGCTCTTCATCCACTTCAGGATAGTCACATAAATGAATAGAAATAGGATTTTTTGATGTATCAACTAGGTTCTGATAAATTCCATCTGCAACAAATGGAGCAAATGGACTGATAAGTTTTATGTATTCAATCAAAACAAAATACAGAGTTGCAAGTGCATTAGTGTCTCCATCTCTAAATCTATCTCGAGAACGACGGATATACCATTTTGATAGTTCAATAAGAAACGTCGGTAGTGCATTTGTCGCTCCTGGTATATCATAACGATCAAGTTTATCAGTAATTTCTGCTGTGAGCGCATGGAGTTTGCTAATAATCCAAATATCAAGGGTATTATCTGTATTTTCAGGAATAGTGCGAATATCTTCAGGTGGTGTCCAATTGTGTATATCTACGTACGTTAAGAAAAATGAATAGCTATTCCATAACGGTAAAATGAATTCCCGAAGTTGTCCTTTTATTGCATTCTCATCAATATCTACATTTTCACCTTTAAGTAATGGAGTAGAGAGCATATACATACGAAGTGCATCCCCTCCATATTGTTGAATTACACCTTTAGGGTCCGGGTAATTACCGTAGCTTTTACTCATCTTCCTTCCATCATTACCCATAATTACACCTGAAACAACAACATTCTTAAAACTTGGTTTATCAAGCATTGCAGTTGAAATTACATGCATAACATAGAACCATGCACGAGTTTGTGCAATATATTCAGTAATGTAGTCAGCTGGGAAATTAGCTTCAAAGTCCGCTTTATTTTCAAAAGGATAATGTTTTTGTGCATACGGCATAGATGCTGATTCCATCCATACGTCTAGTGTTTCAGAAACCCGATGGAGTTCAGGGACCGAATCTCCCTTAAGTACGATATTGTCGATTACTGGTCGATGTAGATCAAGTAGCTTTCCTTCATAGAGATAGAGAGGGAATACTTCACCCCATTCAATAGATCCCTTCAAATAGGTTGTGTACTTATCACCTTCTAGTATGTGGCGTAGAGATGCTAAAACTTCTGCATGGGTACAGATTACAAGTGTTTTTCCTTTATACGAATTATATAGGTCTTGAATTGTTTGCCTATCTTGGTTAACGAACGGTTCAATGATTTTTTGTACAACATCTTCAGGTTCATGCTTAAGGCTTTTTACTCCAAATTCATCCTTTCGGGCGTAGAGGTCTTCTTTTCGTTGTGATGATCCAAATCGATCATCGGGTGTTATTTCAACCCCGACAGATTGAGCATATGGTGTGATTGTTTCTATACAGCGTTGCATAGATGAACTAAGGATAGCATCTGGTTTTAGATCATTGAGCAATTTGATTATGTTTTGTGCTTGATTTTTGCCTCGCTCAGTGAGTGAAACATCAGCATCTTTACCAGAACCAATATCACCATGTCGTACAAAAATTATTTTTGTAATTGCGTCATTGCGTGCCATAAGTTCATCTCGAGACCCTATAACTATTTCTTCAATTACTTCGCCTTCGTCGTTTTTTGCGTGCCAAACAGGCATTGGTGTTCCCCAGTAACGAGATCGAGAAATTCCCCAATCTGGTGCAGTCTCTAATCCTTTCTTAAATCGTCCTTCTTTAATGTGATCTGGTACCCAGTTAATTTCTTCGTTATTAGCAATAAGATTTTTCTTTATTTTCTGAACATCTATAAACCAAGAAGGTTGTGCTTTCTGAATGAGAGGGGTCTCACATCGATAACAGAATGGATATCGGTGAGTTATTTTCTCAATTTTAAGTAATTGATTTTGTTGAACAAGATCTATAACTATATGTTTATTCGCATCCTTGTAATATATACCAGCGTAATCTCGGATAGAAGATCTGAATTTACCTTCATCATCTACTGTAAGCATCATGGTAAGATTATTTGCTTTCCCCATTTCGCTATCAATTTCCCCAAAGCCAGGTGCAGAATGAACAATTCCTACTCCCTCATCTGCTGTAACCATTCCTTCGTATTCGTAGACTTTGAAATCATTTTCGTTCCCAGGAATAAAATTGAATAATGGTTGGTAGGTTAAACCGAGTAATTTTTCTCCTTTGAACTCTTCTACTATTTCATAGGAAAAGTTCTCTAAGACTTCTTCTGCACGTTCTTTACCAAGAATGAGGTATTCATGGTAAGTTTTAGAAGAAATAACTGGTTCGAATGAATTTACTAGTTCGTCTGAATCATTATTATTGTAGTAGTCAAGGACTTTTTGGGCATATGCACGGTGAGGGCGGTATGTCATGCTATTGAGGAACTTATCCTCATCGATCCAAACGACATCAAAATCTTCCCCTTCTTCTAATTGTCGTTTTTGTTGTTTTTCATTTTCCAACTCTACAAGAAATACATCATAAGCCCTATCATTAATGTTGCCAGATTTAGAAGGCCATTGGTAATTATTTGTACCGAGTTTTTTTACAAGTTTAAGATCTGTGTATCCAGTCTCTTCAGTAATTTCTCTGAGAACTGTTTCTTCTAGCGTTTCACCATCTTCTTGCTTTCCTTGAACAAGTGCATGTATTCCTAATACTTCATCTTGTGGCCACGAAAGCGCTAGGAATTGTTTTTTCTTTGGATTATAAATAATTGCTGTTGCACCCGTTTTTTCTTTAATTTCAACAGTACGTTGGACTTTGAGGTAATCCCCATTCGCATCTACAACGAGCGCTCTATTTGACGGTAGTGTCCATGGAGTTGTTGTCCATGCGAGCATGTACGTCGGAGGTTGCAATGAATAGGAATCTAGCTCTAGCGTATCTATAAGAGAGTCAGGAGACATATCTGCATCCTTCTCAAAATAATGACCTTTGTTCTCTTCGACTATTCGTTTAGCACCAAGTTTAGATTCGAGAAGTTCGAAGTATTTCGTTTCAATGATAGGATCGTCAGAGTGGATGATGGTGACATCACTAACCAATGGTTTGATTTTTTCAAAGTCGAGTTTTTCGTCGTAATGATTGTATCCTGAGTCTTTTAACCAATCTGGGTTTGTACTTGGGAGTTCGCCTGCCGGTGGCGCAATCATGATAAGTTTATCAAGGGTAATCTCTTCTTGATTGAGCAGCATAAGTATACTCGCTCCACCGAGTGAGTGGGTAATTACTATCGAGTCGTTAAATTCAAACTGAGAAAAGAATGCTATCGATTCCTCTGCTGTAGGGGCAGAAGGATTTGGGTGATCTAGTATAGTTACCTCAAAACCTTGTATCGTTAATTGAGTCTTTAACTCTTTGAAGTATCTTCTACTAGCATACGCATGCTTCCCAGAAAGCAAGAATACTTTTTTAGCGTTTGAGTCATTAATTCTAAACTTTGCAGTAACAGCTGGATCATCCATATTTGTGTATGAATTATCCATTGCAATTTCAAAATTTGAAACAGGAGTACCACATCGAGTGCAGAAAAGTGATGTTCG
>JAGQLH010000067.1 GCA_020429465.1 Candidatus Dojkabacteria bacterium
CATTTTTTTTTTTTTTTATCTGATATATCTGATCTCCAGATATTATCTTTAGTAGAATTAAGCCTCGACCAAGACAATCCACGTGATTGGTACTATGCACTTATGGATTATGGTGCGTATATAAAATCAACACTTGGCAACCAAAACAAACGAAGTAAGCATTATTCAAAACAGTCTAAATTTGAAGGATCAAAGCGACAATTACGAGGGGAAATACTCCGACTACTTAGTGAGAAGAATTCTTTATTAATCAAGGACGTATATACAGTAAGCAAAAGGACCAAGAAAGAAACTGCTGAGATTATTGCAGATTTAATGAAAGAGGGGTTTATTGAGGAAATCGAGGGTAAATTTTATCTAGTGAAATCCTGAGCTACTCTTAGTATACCCACCCGTAGATTAGTCCTAATATCTTACTATCCCTTCTCTGCTATCCATAACTTCCGAAGAATACGAGATCCATCAGGAGTTGTATATTCAATAGGATTAGTAAGCGATACATTCGGAAATTCTTTACCTAAATCTACTAGTTGAAAATTTCGTTGTTTAAAAATATCTTTTGGTAAGGGAACTACCGTCCCCTCTTGTGTTTGAAATTCAGGGAGAATACAGACAATTCGCGCGTGCGGAGCCATGTGCTTATAAACATTTTTAAAAATATCGAGATAGAGGTTGTATAATTTTTGCATTTCTTTTCGTGCATCCCGCTCAGTAGGGAGTTCTTTAAGAAATGGGCCCATATAGGGTTCAAAGACACATGCATCCGCACTAAATTCTTCTTTAGCTGAATCACCATGAATAATTCTTACTGAAAGATCTGACCCAATTTGCTCTTTGAGCCAGGCAATATTTTGCCGTGCACCTTCAAATACACTTCCATCTATATCTATTCCTACCGAATTATACCCTTGAAGCATACCTATCATAAGAAATGTCCCAATACCGCAAAATGGATCAACAAATGTTTTCCCCTTCTCTAGACCAAGAATATTTACCATCATAGTTGCAAGTCGAAATGATGTTCCGTGGGAAAACCTCTGAACTGGACGCTTTGTATCCAAGTAGTAATATTCTTTTGGATCTGCATATTCCACTACTTGAGAAATAACCCATTCTTTCTTATCTCGAACAATGATTACTTCACACGAAGATTCAGAGTCCTTTTCATAGGAAGTTCGTGCTTTAAGGGGATCATGAGAATCAAGACGTTTTATAGTTCCACGAAGCTTATGGGTCTTACAATATTTATGAATGGCTGATTCAAAATCTAGTGTATTAGATTGATCTCCCAACAGGGTAAGAAATAGATTGTAATTTTTGGGGAAATAAAAATCAATTGTATCGAGGAAATCTGCATTTACTAATTCCTGACGACTAAATACCTTTGCTACCTTTATACTCCCTGCTATATTTGCCCACACATGTTCTAGATCTCCCTCATCAAGCTCAAGAACTATATATTCATCAGCATCTATAACAACATGATAATTCACTTCATCGCGCTTGAATACGGAAAGCAATTCAAGTTTCGCAATGGTTATATCTCGGCCGAATTGGAAGAGGTAGTGAGTCATAATTTCTTTGCTAAATTCCAAAGCTCATAACTATCTATAAATCTCTACTTAAGTATAACTTAATTATTCACCTATTTTACAAATTTGATACTCTAGGGCAATATCTTGTGCAAGCATTTTGTAATCCTTAGAATTGGCATCTATTATACACAAAGGAATCAACGATTTCCCCCCATTATGCATAAAATTATTTTGTTGTTCAGAATAATACTCAACAATTTCACCTATTGATCCCTTAGAAAGTATATATTCTTCCCAAGAATTTATCCCAGGAGCTTTTCCACTCCAATCCCCTCCTCTATGCTCAAATGCTCCTTGAATACTTTGCCAGATTTTTCCCTCTTCGAGTTTCAACAATACATACATAGGATTAAAATGTTGTAAAAGAAGTAACTCAAGCTGTTGAAAATTTCCTATGCTTGTTCTGGACTTATAGGAATAAGAGAGAAGGAATCTTTCAACTAGAATACTATTCACCCCTCTTTGACTTATACTAATCAATTTTTCTAATACCCTGTATGCATGTCTCCCTAAGTTATCAACTTCTTTTTCCGTAAATACAGGTAGGAAAGTTTCATCTTCAGATACTATTTTGACAGAATCTCCTGCCCTCCTGATTAATCCTTCTAAACTAGCAACTATAGAGGTTTTACCGCTTGTTGTAATTCCTTCAAAAATATAGAGATTAGTTTTCATCTTTTAGTATTAGAAATTCCTCCAAGACTAACACATCTATTCCAGAAGTGAGAAATGTTTCCAATGCTTGTTCTGGAGTATTAACAATGACGTCCTTAGCTTTATTAAACGAAGTATTCAACACAATAGGTAAATCCGAAATCTTATAAAATTCGTGTATTAATTTCCAATACCGCGCATTTAATTTCTTGGAAACTGTTTGGACTCTAGCACTGTTATTTACATGTGTTGTTGCTCGTATTCGTTTTGGATACTTGGTTTGAAATGTCATGATCATATATGGTGATTGGAAGCCATTCATATGGAAATACTCTGTGGCATATTCTTCCAATACACTTGGAGCAAACGGCCGGAAGTCCTCCCTAAACTTTACTTTCAGATTAACCCTATCCCTGTTTTCCTCATACGAAGGATTGGCTAATATACTTCGATTTCCTAGTGCTCTTGGACCAAATTCTGCCCTCCCCCAATAGATACCAATAATCTTATCTTGATCTAATTGCTTTGCAACTTCAGAATAAATATTCTCGGGTCGAGAATATTTAACTTTCTTATTTTGTAATAATTTTTCAATCTCTTCCGGATCCGTGCCTTTTCCTAGATAGGGTGATTGATTTGATTGAATATACTGGTGATTCTTCTGATCCTTATAATATGTATAAAGTGCTGCACCAACTGAGGAACCATCATCCCCTGCTGCTGGATAGATATAAATATTTTTAAAGAGTCCACTTTCAGCTATTCGACCATTCGCTACACTATTTAAAGCTCCTCCACCTGAAATACACAAATTTTCTGTTTTAGTAACTGCCTTTAAATTCGTAACAACCTTTAAAACAGCATCTTCAAATAAAGATTGAACTCCACGAGCAATGTTCATATGATGTTGGGTTATCTTCTCACCCGGAAGCCTTTTAGGACCAAATTCCTCAATAAATTTTTTGGATACTCCCTTCCTGCCATCCACATTAAAGTCAAAATAGTCAAAGTTAACTTCATACCCACTTTCAGTTATCTTAAGTGTTTTTGCGAGATCGTCTTTCAAACTTAAATCCCCATATGGCGCCAATCCCATAACTTTCCCTTCTCCACTCTCTATCCTAAAACCTAAATAGTCAGTTATCCAACCGTAATACCTTCCTAATGAATTCGGATAATTGATAGCACTTATTTTATTTATAGAACAATCATCAGCATATAAAAGAGAAGTAGCTGCTTCCTCCCCAGCCCCATCCAAAACTAATATTGCAGATTCGGCAAAACCTGAAGGATAAAAACATGAAGCTGAGTGAGCCATATGATGATCTACAAATACAATTTTCCCACCATAGTTAAGATCTTCTCTTAGGTTCTTATATACAGATAATTCTCTTATTTTATCCTTGAGAAGCTCATTCTCTGCATACTCCTTTAAATTCCCTTTCGAATTAGCACCCCTAAAAGCATACCTACTCTCTCCCCTTTTTAACCAATTCATACCAATCGCAACTACATCCACCTCAGATACATCTATGTTAGCTTCATTTAGACAGAATTCAATTGCATCATATGGAAATGCTCCACTATGTTTCTTGCGATCAAATCTCTCTTGAGACGAAGCACATATTATTTCCCCATCTTTCACCAAAGCCGCACTAGAATCGTGAATACCTGTACAAAGTCCTAATATAACCATAACTAAATCCCTACTAAATAATTATGAATTAATTTGTTTGAAGCGAGTAATTCACTATCTCCAACATGCCATTCACTACCATCTAATTTGGTAACTTTTCCGCCAGCTTCTTCAATCATTAATTTTGCCCCAATGCTCAGATTGTAAGAATAGTCAACTTCTGGGTCATGCTTAAAAACCCAGAAATCTCTATTTCCATTTACCAAATAACGAACATTGTACAACCCGGTCCCTTCCGTTTCTAACCTAAATTCAGATGTTTGAGATATCTCCCCTAAATTACTCATTACACTGGACATATACTCATCCATTGTAGGGGCAATACTTCCAAATGAATTTTCAATAGCTTCTATGCGTGAGACATTTACATTTTTTCCATTAATTTTAGTTCCTTCCCCCTTCTCTGAGGTAAGCATCTCTCCTAAATTTGGTAAGTACATACAAGAGAAGATAGGTTCTACCCCTTTACTCCCCCTACTACTTAGGGTGATTGTAGTCCCAAAATATGGTATTCCTCGAAGCATATTTCCACTCCCATCAAGAATATGGATGTGGAGGTTATTTTTTTTCTTAGTATAGTCTTCTGAGCTCGAATATTCTTCTATAAAACCAACATCAATTTCCTGCTTTTTAATTGTTCTAATTAAATTTGTTGTTAGCTTTGTTTTAATTTCCGAAATTGAATTTGAAGTAACTTCTTCATGGTCAAAGAAGTTTTTCAATTTAAGTCCAATGTAGTACGTTTCCTTTTCAATAAATTTCTTTAAATCGTTCATATTTATATCTGGTTAATTGAATCAAAATATCCCCGTTATATCACACATCATATTATTCATTCAATCAACACTAATCATCCTCTTTGTTAAATAGTACGAGAAGATTTAGAAATCCAACCCTCCCAAGTAGCATAAGAGGAATCATTATCAACTTAGCTAGTAGACTAAAACTCGCATAATTTCCCACCGCACTATTATCTACAGTACCCGCCATAAGCCCCGGACCAATATTTCCCACACTCGCAATTGCAGCCATGAAACCACTTGTAAAATCGACATTTGAACTCACTACCATTATAAGGGCTGTACCTATGAATATTGCCCCAAAATAAATACCTATATTTATCAAAATAACAGCAATATCATGAGCATTGTAAGCAACCCCATCAACCTTTATAGACCTAGTTTCTCCTCCTTTTAGATAAGTATGAATTTCTTTTAATGCAAATTTAAAAAAGATCAATAATCGCTTCACCTTTAAACCCCCTCCGGTAGATCCAACACTCCCACCAATTAGATATGCAAAAAAGAGAATTCCAAGAATAGAAAATGGCCATCCAGAGAAATTACCACTTACTAAGCCAGTAGTTGACATAATAGTTGTAACTGCAAAGAATGCCTGTCGAATGTCTTCTTCAGCAGTATGATAAATTGACTGAAAAAAGAGTCCTCCCGCAATAGAAACTACAAGGATAGCAATTATACCTACGTACCACTTAAGTTCTGAGTTCTTTATAAGTGATTTTCTTTCTTTACTATTCCCAAATATACCCATGTACCATAGCCCAAGATTAATCCCTCCAAACATCATAAATGAAGCAATAATCCATTCACTAATAGGATTTTGTAATCCTGCTGCACTTGTATTGTAATTACTAAAACCTCCAGTACCAAGAGTAGAAACAGCATGAATTGCGGCATCATAGATATCATTTACAACAGAGGGATACGGTTCTGTTCGGAAAAAATATCCAGAAACTACCAAAAGCAAAAACATTACAACGGTAAGAAACGTATAAATTTTTAGAAAATAGATCCCAGATTGATAGGCTACTGACTCATTTTCGTAATGGACTTTATCTGGTGTCTCCATTTCTGCAACTACAATGTCATGCGACCGTTTGATATTCTTCCCCCGGAGTATAGTAACTGCCATAAAAAATACTCCCATACCTCCTATCCAATGTGTAAGAGCTCTCCAAAAAAGTACTCCCGCCGGATACACCTCTATGTTGGTTAAAATTGTAGATCCTGTTGTGGTAAACCCGGATATAGACTCAAACACTACGTCTACAATGATTTGAATCGTTGTAAGGCTTTCTTGATTGTTAGGGAAACCAGATAAATAAAAAACTAAACCGGATATACATGCTGCAATCATCCAGGTATGCATAATGATAATTACCCCTTCTTTAAAGCTTACTTTTCTATTTTCTCGTTTCTGTATCCGACCCAACATATGAATAATAAATGCAATTAATGCACCGAGGAGTAATGGAGCATTTACACTAAAGTTATGGTCCATTAACATTCCTACGAGAAATGAAAGGATCAAACCACATGCAATTGATATCTGGACTCTAAATGCGGTAAATAAAATGGTTGGCGAATAGATTTGTTTAAGCAGTCTCATAGTAATATATAATATTTATATATCGGATTATATCGGATATGACCCCCTGCGCAAAGTTAGAATGCTGATGAATATAGTTTATACGCAATTAGTGAATTACTAGTTTGTTGGAGTAGTATTAAATACTAACAAGATAGTCTTTTATTTCTTCTGTAATTTGGAGATTCCCCAGAATAACACTCCTGCCCCTGCACATGAAAAAAAGAAAAATAGCGAAATTCCAAGTGGTGTTCCCCAATTAACTACTGCTGCAATATTTCCCATAATTGTATACATAATAAATAGTAGTACATACTACTGGAATACTTTAGAAGATTCAATCCAAGACATGGTAAGTCAAAAAACTATTTTCTCCCAAACTAATTCACAACATTAATTGGCTTACTTTGAATGCATGATTCTAAGTCGGCTAGTAACTCACTTCCTAATCGTGACATAGTTTCCTGCGAATTGTAGGCGTTATGCGGTGTTGTGACTACGTTTTTAAGCTGAGCGAATCGTAATATGCCTTCCCCTGGTTCAGTGATTGTACTGTCATCTGGAAATACATCAAGTCCTGCTCCTGCTATAGTCCCCTCCTTCAGAGCGGTGTAGAGATCATCTTGATCTATAATTAGACCTCGGGCAACATTGATTAAAATTGCTGTATCCTTCATTATCTCCAACCTCTTAGCATGTATCATTCCTTCAGTTTGGTTATTGAGAGGTAGTGCTAAACAAATGAAGTCTGCCTGCATTAGTTGTTCATCGATTTCACTTTCAGATGTTTTACTATCGGCATAGCTAACGTTCATATTTAAAGCGGCTCCCAATCCTTGAATTTTCTTACCGATATTTCCGTTTCCTATTACATATAGATTTTTTCCAGAAAGTTCCGATCCTACAATTTCTGTAGGTTTCCATGCACCGTTTAAAATTGACATATGGGACTCTATTATCTTTTTACTTACTGCAAACATTAGCGCTATTGCA
>JAGQLH010000068.1 GCA_020429465.1 Candidatus Dojkabacteria bacterium
CCCGTGCAGGACTTGATTTTGGTCCAGAGAGAAGTGTTTATTATGCATCTAAATGGGCAATCACCGGATTTACTAAATGTATGCAAGTAGAACTTTCAGGATTTGGTATCAAAGTGATTAATTTTCATCCAGATAAGATGGATACTAAATTGTTTGAAAAAGTAGGCATTGATAAAGATATGTCAAATGCACTTAATGTTAATGAGGTAGCAGAAGTTGTAGCGTTTGTGATTAACACAAAGGGTAATTTAGTTATCTCAGACTTTGTGATTAGACATTTTGATTTGAGAATTGAATAATGACAAAAGCAAATTATCCAGGTAAAGTAATTCTCTTTG
This sequence comes from Candidatus Dojkabacteria bacterium, assembly GCA_020429465.1. Classification (GTDB taxonomy): domain Bacteria; phylum Patescibacteriota; class Dojkabacteria; order B142; family WJKM01; genus JAGQLH01. The sequence goes on from JAGQLH010000068.1 coordinate 339, forward strand.
GAGAACATTCAATTGTATATCCAGGTCATAATGCTGTAATAATTCCTATTGATTTACAAGCCCGAGCTGAAGCTGAAATTATACAAGGTGAGCAAAAAATAATCTTTCAAGAACCAAATTCAAGTTGGTTTAAAGAACCATTTGAGTGTACATTTGAGTCGGCAATTTCAACATATACCATGCTTAAAGATTTACATAGTAAAAGTGAGTATGAAGAAATTGATAGGGCATTACACGAAGACTTTGGCTTTTTACGTGCATTATTTGGCCTAATACTCATTGAGGTAAGAAAGAGTAGTGAAAACACAATTCCTTCATTCGGTATTATACTAAAGGTTAATATTCCTTATGGATCTGGTTTTGGTTCATCTGCAGCATATAGTGCGGCCATAATTCACGCATGTATGAAATTATTCGGACACTCCTACAGCCAGAAAGAAATATATGATTTAGTTTTTAAATACGAATCTTTCATTCATAAAAATCCAAGTGGAGCAGATCCAGCAGCTGTTGTGTATAATCAACCTATTTTATTCGGACATGGGGAGAGTGGGAATAAAACAATATCTAAGCTGAGTATTACTAATGAGCAATTATCATTAGTACTTAGAGATGCTTATATAGTTCAAACTGGAAAGCCAGTACAGAGTACGGGTGAGATGGTTAGATATGTTCGAAATAAGTATGAAGAAGATCCTGAGAAATATAATGAGTTCTTTAAACAAATTGATACCATTCTTGACTCATTCATGAAAAAAAATATTACTCAGGAAAGCATGTATGACTTGGTTAATAGAAATGGGAAGCTGCTTGAAGATATTGGAGTAGTTTCTGATAGTGCTATAAAGTTTTCCGAATATATTCGTAAGGATGCAGGGGCAGTTAAAGTAGTAGGTGCAGGAGGTTATGGCGCCACTACTGGTAGTGGCGCCATGATTGTATGTCATAAAGACAGCAGTTATATCAAAAACTGTATAAAGGATTTTGGTTTTTCATTAGTCGATGTATTTAAAAAATAAAAAACCCCACAATATGGGGAATAAAGTTACTAAGTTCTAGATATATACCTAACACGTATCAACCCCAGGAGAGTTATTTGATATTATACTCATCATGTCGGTCATTAGTAATATGCAAATAGAGGTATTGTGGGAAATGGATTTATTGAGTATTTTGACTCGGTGACCAGTATTTTGGAATAAAATTTTGAGAGAACGTTGAAGTCAGCATACCGCCTTCATTACCTGTTATTTCACCGTCTTCACATGAGATCTCAACCAATTCTAAATAACTTATAAATAGTTCAGAATCTGTAGTCGGAGTAAAAGTAATTTGATTAATCCAGTTTAAGTCATTTGTAATCACACCATTAAAGGTATTTGTACATACAGCTGAAGCTCCTATTTCAAAAGGATTATAGTTGGAAGTAAAGTAGGGGAGGAATGATTCCGTTGTGTTCTCAGTTCCATCACCATCACCTTGCACAGAAGCAAAACCATAGAGTAGGTCTAGAATAGCATAAAGATCACTTAGTTCTTCGGTACTGAGTTCTCCATCAGAACAATATTCAAGAGAAAGCGTTAGATAATCATAATAGTATATGTAATCTTCTCCTAAGTCTTCTATAAGTAAATCGAGATAGAATAAGTCAAGGTAGTATGTGTCTGTTCCAACATTCTGACACAAAGTAATTGGTTCAATTGAATACAGATCATAAGTATCTTGGAAATGTAATCTAAATTCTTCGGAAGTAGGCACGGGCTCACCGAATAATATTCGAGCGAGTTCTTCTAAGTTAGACTGTTCCTGTTCATTAATTTCTGAATCAGAGCATGAATTTTCAACAGTTTCTAAATACTCAACTATGAGCATATGGTCATACTCATATTCAATAAGTATGTCGTTAATTTCCTCATTAAAGACCTGCACAAGTACTATATCTGACTGGATCGTCTCTTGTGTAAAGTTGTCGCAAAGCTGAATATCAGAATTGAATATATTGTAAGTTTGCTCTATGGAATCAAATAATGCATATGGGTCTACGAATTGGTAATGAAATAAATATGATTTTGTATAATTTTCAATTTCCACTTGTTCTGATTGTGTCAGTAATTCATCTTTACATGAAATTTCTGATAGCTCAGTGAAATCGGACATTGCATAGTAGTATTCTCCTAGATCCTTTTCAAATCCATCAAGGATAATTGTATCTTCTGCAAATTTAGAACTTAGAATTTTAGAACAGAAGTCTAAAGGCCCTACAGTGAAGATGTCATAATCAATTTGAAAATCAATAAGAAATTCCTCCAAGGAGATAGTAGTCTCTGAATCCGGTGAAGTAGCATCTTGATTGGATGATGATCCTCCACCTCCTCCAGAACTTACACTACTGTAGTCAGGCTCCTCATTTAAGATTTTTACAGATGTAGGTGTTGGTGAAGGACTAGGGGTTGGAGTATTTATTGGTTCAACCGTAGTAAAATCTGATGATTCTGCAGGACTTGGTGTAGATGTTGGTATTGTAGATGGCTGAGAAAAATCAGTAGGATTTATTGTAGGAGTAGCAGTTGGAGTTTCTTCTGGTAGTTTCACCTGTTCATCAGAAATTCCTTTGACCTCTGCTTCTGGCGCAAGTCCAAAAATTAAATCAAAATCATCAGATCCAAGAAAGTTAGCTATATTTGGATTATTTTTTATTTCATCCCAAAGGGTGTCTAATTTGAAATCACTCTCACTATTTTTCATGATAGATGTGTCATAGAGTTGGTCTATGAGTATGTTTTTCTTATACCAATCAGTACCTGTGAAGTTGACAGTGAAGTTTTCAGGATCACCTATATTTTGATTTCTTTTGACGATTGTAAGTTTCCCTTTTGTTAGGAGTTTTTCGACAAGTCGTAACTGTTCAGGGTTAAGTCCGCTTTTGCCTACTCCCACATTTCCATCTATCACGTATACAGATGTATCACCATCCTCTCCTGTATACACGCCAAATTTAGTTCCGCGTACTGCAGCAAGTGTAGTAGGTGTTTCAACAATATACCTGCTTTCTGCCCTCACTATTTTTTTTACTCTATGCCACGTGTTTCCTATGAGTTGGGTTATTTTTATATTCTCATACTCATATTCAATTTCAACTTCAGTATTTCTGTCAATTGACATCATTGAATTATCTGCAAATATGACGTATCCAGTCCCAGTTGTAGTCTTGATACTGCTATCATTTGGGAGCTCTATTGCTTCATTTGTTAATTCAATATAGGAATCATTTTCTGGGAGTTTATAAAAAATTCCCTCTGACTCTGCGTAAAGTGTTACTGGTGGGATCTCTTCAGATGAACTGAAATGCGCATAGACCAGTACACCAAATAATAGTAAAAATAAGCAAATAACGATTGGTATTTTGTATTTTGAGAACATGGAATTCATAAGTGAGGTGGTTTGACAACTCAAGTATAGTTCAATTATATACAAAATTAAATCATTTGTGAAAGAAATCACAAAAGTAACTAAGATAGATGCTATGCATCACAATTCAAATACACATATCAGAGTTTGCAGTGACTTATGAAATAAATTTTCCTTCTATAGAAAAGATTCTAGTATAAGATCTAAATGGAATATAGCTTTACTGAAATGAGGATATTTTTGATAGAATACAATAACTATAAAACTACTATAAATGAGTAAACAAAATATTAGAGCTCCAAAAGGATTCCGTGATTTTCTTCCAGAAGACAAGAAAGTGAGGAATTACGTCATGTCTAAAATCTCAGAAACATTTGAGGTATTTGGTTTTGAACCAATAGAGACACCAACGGTTGAATATGCAGAGACATTAACGGGTAAATATGGAGATGAAGCCGATAAACTAATATATACATTCGAAGATAGAGGAGGAAGGGAATTAGGGTTGAGATATGACCAGACCGTTCCCACTGCTAGATTTCTTATCCAATATCAAAATGATCTTTCGAAGTATTTTAGGAGATATCAAATCCAAAACGTATTTCGCGCAGAAAAGCCACAAAAAGGAAGGTATAGAGAATTCACTCAATGTGATATAGATATTTTTGGTACCAAAAATCCGATAGCTGATGCGGAAATACTTGCAACAACATACTTTGCCTATAAGAATATTGGTTTTGAAAATATAATTTTGAAAATTAATGATAGAAGGATTCTTTTTGATTCTTTAGCAGGATTTGCAAATGACTCAGTTGATGTATTCTCAATCATCCAGACGATTGATAAGTTAGATAAAAAAACTAGGGAAGAAGTAGTAGGTGAGCTTGTCGGTAAGGGTTTGGAGGAATCAGTCGCTCAAAATGCACTAGACACTATCCTTGAATCTGATAGTACAACAGAACTAAACAGTATTATTTCTATAGCGAAACAATTAGGGGTACCAGAAGATGCAATTGAATTTAGACCAGAACTTGCTCGAGGTTTAGATTATTATACAGGGATGATTTTTGAAGTGGTGTGCCCCGACTACGAAGCAGGTTCACTTGGGGGTGGGGGACGCTATGATAATCTTATTAAAGATATAAGTGGTGAAGCCCATGATAGCCCTGCAGTGGGAATGGCCTTTGGTTTTGATAGAACAGTTGATGCTGTGTTAGATCTTGAATTGTTACCAAAAAACACATTTGCATCTAAAGTACTCGTCCAGATTCCCGAGGCAGATCAGTCTGTATTAGCGTACGAAATTTTATCAATGGTAAGAATGACAAATGTAGTAGCTGAGCCCTACCTTGGGGACACTAAAAACTTTAGTAAGCTCTTGAAATATGCGGATAAAAATAATTTCAACTTTGTTGTTATTCTTGGTGAACGTGAATTAGAGGAAGGTAATGCAAGAGTTAAGAATATGGAAACTGGAGAAGAGAACCTTGTTCTTATCGAAGATGTATTTAAAATCTTTGCTACTTCTTAATTTATTACAGTGCTAAAAATGGAGTTACTTTCTTTTCTTACGTTAAATCAAGCAGCAGGAACAGGGGGGAATGCAACCTTTGCAGATATTCTAGCATTACCTATCTTTTGTGGCTTTCAAGGATTTATTTGGCTAATTTGGTGCGGGGCACTCATTTTTATGATTGCATCATTTGTGCTCTGGGTTATTGTTCTTATTGATGCAGTGCAAAGGGAGTTTGAAAGTGATAATGATCGACTAGTTTGGGTATTAATTATTTTATTTACTGGTTGGATCGGCGCTGCGATTTATTACTTAAAGTTTATGAAAAAATCTAGTAAATAGTAAACTAATTTAAATTTAAAATTTATAAAATGGGTAAGAAAAAAGCTAGTCTAATACTATTAAGCTCTGCTACCTTTATTGTATTACTTGTGTTTGTGGGTCGTATTTTGGTTGCAGGACAGAATGCAAATATTCCTTATATACTTGGTGGAGCTACATTTATTACATGTATTCCATTAATACTTGCTTTTATTACTTTCTCGATTACTACGAAGAAGACTAAATATGCGATTTGGATATCACTAGCTATTTTGTTTATATGTAGTTTTATGACTGCAATTCTTAGTTTTATCGGAAGGATAACAAGTACTTAATAATATTCCAAGTTAGTTGATATGAACATAAAAATACTACAAAAATCTAATCTGAATGAGTATAAGCGGTTCCGACTACAGGCACTCAAGGATTGTCCTTTAGCATTCTATTCGGATTATTATGAGAATGTGGATCGTCCAGATGAAAAATGGCTTTCGCATCTTGGAAAGGTCTTTTCTGAAGATAGTAGTACTAATATTGGGATGTTTGAAGGTGATACGCTTATTGGGATGGCAACAGGAATTGGTGAGTCGTATAAAAAAAGAAGTCATGTAGCAAAAATTGCAGCTGTATATGTAGATCCAAATCATAGACAAAAGGGAGTAGGAGGGAAGATTTTAGATTTCTTAATAACTGAAATTATGAAGAATTCAAATGTAGTAATGCTAGAGCTAGAAGTAAATGCAAAATTACAAGCACCAGTAACGCTTTACAAATCTCGTGGTTTTAAGGAATGCGGAATAAAGTCAAAAGCAATGAAGGTGGATGGATTGTTTTACAACACGATAGTGATGGAAAAAGAGATTCGTAATTAGCTGCATTTATTGTATTGCCGCCTACCTAGTAGTGGTATTGTATGTTTATAGTGATAATCTCGGTACTCGATCAATTGCTTCAATGTCAGATTGAGCAGTCAAGTATTCACCACGTTCGTAGGCAAAATAGCCGGCAAGTCCAATCATAGCTGCATTATCCCCCCTATATTTTTTTTCAGGTAGAAGGAAATGTATATCATAACTTCTAATAAAGTTCCCAAGTTTGCGACTCAGTCGTTCGCTACCATAAACACCTCCTCCAGCAAACACTGATTTAATCTCTGGGTGATCATTAAGAGCTTTTCCAAGTTTAACAAAAATAGTTTTTTTAATTGTTTCTAGAAATTCAAAACAAAAATCATAGACCCACTCCGTGTCTTTTGTATGATTATCTCGTAGTTCTTTAATGGTAAGTAGACACGCAGTTTTTAATCCAGAATAGCTAAAGTTATAGTCTTTACTATGCTCCATTGGAATGGGAAGAGATATTGCATCATTTGGCTTTCCAGATTCTGCAAACTCTGAAAGAATTGGTCCACCAGGATAACCAAATCCAAGCATTCTCCCAACTTTATCAAAGGCTTCGCCAGCTGCATCATCAAGTGTTTTACCAATTTTTGTATAGGAGCCAATTTTGTCTACATATAATATTTCCGTATGTTTTCCTGAAATAAGCATGCCGAGTGCAGGAAAGAGTTCTTCGAGATTTGAATTATTGAATTGTGAATTGTAGGGGGATTTCCCTTTTGAGTTGAGTAGTAAGGAAGAGAGTAGATGTCCTTCCATATGATTCACGGGAACAAATGGCTTACTATGTTCAATTGCTAATTGTTGAGCAAACTTAAGACCTACTTCTAAATC
>JAGQLH010000069.1 GCA_020429465.1 Candidatus Dojkabacteria bacterium
ATTTGTGATAGTTCAATTCGCGTACCTCTTCTTCGGAGGTGATCGAATAGAAGACTTAGGATTGACCTACTCAGAGTATGCACGGAAAGGGTTCGGCGAATTACAAGCTGTAGCTATCATGGCATTCTTTGTTCTTTATAGTTTGGTACGATTTGGCCGAAAATCTTCACGAAAGCTCCAGAGTGTTATGAATGGTAATCTATTGGTATTACTATGTAATACATTGATAATAGTTGTTTCTGGACTAGTCAGAATGAATGTCTACATAGATGTCTTTGGACTATCATTGTTACGTTTGTATTCAACAGTATTCATGGTATTCCAGTTATTATTGTTTGTATACTTGATACCTTCATTATTTAGTAGGAATGTTTTCCGCCAGTTTAGTCTTATAAGCTATGTTCTTTTCTTTGCAATCGTTTCGACACTTGCACTTACTTCTCCTGAAAGAATTGTTGCAAAAGAAAATATCGCCCGTTCTTTCCAAGGTCTCACGCTAGATCATAACTATTTAATGACCTTATCGAGTGATGGATGGATGCCGTTGTTGATGGAAGATTCAGTTGAAATAACACCTATTCATGTGTGCCATTTACTTAGTGAGAGTAAAGAAACAATCGAGGGGAAATCTTGGCAAGATCAAACACTAAAGAAAACCCAAGCATTGCACTATCTTGAAAAGTTAACACATGAATATTTAGATAAGAACGATTCGTCAGCTACAACGAATGATCTACTAAGGGATGAGTGTAGTTCAATACTGATGGATGAATTTGATTCTGCTATTGAAGGCTATACGTCTGCATTAGTAGAAAAAAAGTATGATAAAGCCTTTACTGAGTTTTGGTATCCGGGTTATGAGCCAGTATGGTCTGAGATTTCAGAAGATATTTCAATCTCGTCTGTTTCAGCAATTGATAGTACTAAAAATCCATGGAAGTATGTAACCGACCCTTTTGAGATTGTTGAGCCAGGGAGTACATATGGAACATCAACGACCTTTGAGTTAAATGTTTGGGATTCTCAAAGGGGGGTATTCAACTGTTATGAGGAAGACTTATCAGTCGAGTTGAGAAATGGAAAAGTGTATTTTAATTACGCGGAAGTGTTGCCTTTGGGATATGGATATAAAGGGTACAATGGTAAAACCGCTGTTTCAGAACGCCTTGATCGCTTTAATAATAATAGGGTATCGTCATATTCAGAATGTGATTATACCTATGATTACTTGTATTAGATTTCCTGTTAGAATGAAATTGAGGGTTAAGATGAATTATGAATTTAAAGAAACTACTATCAACAATAGTTGCAATAGTCACGCTTGTTCCATTACAGGCAGCTTCATTCTACGTAGAAGCTGCCTTTAGTGATGTTACTCCCTTTTATCCGTATACAGAAGCTATCTCATACTTACAAGAGAGAGGAAAAATATCGGGATATTCGGATGGCTCATTTAGACCTAATGATCTAATATCTCGGGCAGAATTTCTTAAAATTGTTGTTGGGGGCTATGAACCTTTTGCTCAAAAGTTGACAGTTTGTGACCAATCACTCTACACATTCCATGATTTGGATTTGGATACACAGGAGAAATTTGGGGCTTACATTTGTGTTGCAAAGCTTGAGGGGGTGATTTCGGGATATTCAGATGGAACATTTCAGCCATATAATTCTATTACATTTGGAGAGGCTTCAAAGATTACCTGGAATACATATGGCGAAAAAGAAAATATACCTCTGCTAACTGGATCTGGATACGATATTCCTACATTCGATGAAAATTTTTGGTTATACATAACGAATCTTAATTATTATAAGGCGATTCCAGAGTCGATTGAGGGAGTTGATGTGCATATCACGAGAGGAGAAATGGCAGAGATTGTCTATAGGTACCTCACCTATAACGAACTTGGCTATCTGAGAAATCCTATTTCTTTTACTGATAAACAAACTCTTCTGATCGACCAAATTCCAGTAGATAAGTTCAAGTTCAAATTTATACCAGATAAAACTAAAAGCTCTGGTTTTGATGCAGAAATTGTAATAGACGGTGTGAACTACGAATACGAAGAAGATGAATTTATCTCATGGATGTACTATGAATCTGGGGGAGTTGGAGGTGCATTAAGCCCTAGTGGGTATGTAGATTTTTTTACTGCATTAGGGACATATTATGTACCAGATGGTAACGGCATCACAGGGTATGTAACGTGGAATGTGGTATTTGATATCGAACAGAAAAAAGTCTATGGTATATTTCAAGAGAATGGATTTTAATTATCTATTATATTTAGAAAAATGAGACATATAGTATTTATGGTAGCGGTAATAGTTATCACTAGTTTCACTAGTGGTTTGGTCGAGGCTCAAACATTAATTGGTCCACCCGAGACAATTATTGGGTTTTTAGATGTGTCATCAGACCATGAAAATTATGATGCTATTACATATGTGAGTTCCAATGGAATAGTAAGTGGATATTCAGATTCGACATTTCGGCCAGAGAATGCAATTCAAAGAGATCAGTTTACTAAAATCTTAATAGAGACGCACTTTTCGGATGAAGAAATAGCTAGTTGTACTACTTCTCCATTTCCAGATGTGAGTAGTGATGATGTTTTTGTTAATTATATTTGTCTGGCAGAGCAGGAATCTATAGTAAGCGGATACTCAAATGGGTTATACAATTCAAAGAATACGATTACACTCGGGGAAGCATCTAAAATTCTCGCAAACTCATACGGGTTAACTGCTGATGGAAGTATTGGTCCAGATGGGGATGTTTTTAAACCTTTCTTAGAAGCTTTATCTCCGAAATCGGTTGTGCCAGTTAGTCTTTCTTATATTAGTGAAAAGGTAACAAGAGCTGAGATTGTTGAGATGATTTACCGACTTGAAGAATCGGTTGCTAATCTACCTACAAAAACACATGCAAGTTTGAAATCGTATGAAGATAGTAAATTATTTGGATTGGCTGGTATTGAATCAGCTAGTGCTATGTTGATTTCTCCTCCTGGAGAGAGTTACCTCTCTGTTTCAGGGATGCTTCCTTCGCCTTGTTATGCGGTTGAGGGGTATGATGTGGTTCGCGATGGATTTGTTTATACAGTGACTCTTCACATATCTGCTGATATAGATACTGTCTGTATTCAGGTTCTACAACCATATGAGTATACTATTCCTCTTAATGCATATGCGTTGCAGGAAGGGGCATATCAAATTTTGATAAATGAATCAGAACTATTCGTTGAGGTTGGAACCCTTGGTGAGGTCTAATTCACCTTGGAGATAAATTATTACTCAAGTAAACATGAGGAAAATTCTTAGTATAGCATTTGTGATGTTTATGGGGTCAATCTCTATCGCATTTGCTCAAATAATCCAACCTGAACCGGATTATTGTACTATTCAAGCAACAGCAGTATGTGATGAGTACGGTGCAATTAAAGTAAATTGGACAGCAATGACGACACCATTTGGATTAGGACCAAATAGTGGGCGGGTTGTAGTACGTATAGATGATACTTCAAATGGTTGGTTTGGAACTGGTGATAAATGGTGGGCGACAAACTATGATGAATTTCTCGCTTCCGGACAAAGTCCATATCAAGGAGAATGGACGTTTTTTCAGGAATATGGAGTAAATCAGAATGTACGGGTTGCCGTAAATCCAGTTCCAGGTGACTATGATTCAGCAGGGTTATGTTCAACAAATGTTATAACGGTAAACTGTGAGGATCCAAATTCTCCAGTTGACCCAGATCCAGATCCAGATCCTGACCCTGATCCTGATGACAAACTCTCTTTCCTTGATGTTTCTGAGGAACATGAAAACTATGACGCTATCTTTTATGCTGCAGATAATGGGATAGTAAGTGGGTATAGTGATACTACATTTCGACCAGAAAATTCAATCCAACGAGATCAGTTCACTAAGATTCTTATTGGAGCTAAATTCTCAGAGTCTGAGATTGATGCATGTGATGACCTGCCGTTTCCAGATGTAACATCAACAGATGTGTTTAGAAAGTATATTTGCGTTGCTGAGAAAGAAGGGATTGTGTCAGGTTATTCGAATGGTTTGTATGGTTCAAAGAATACAATTACACTTGGTGAAGCTTCAAAAATTATTTCGAATACATATGGGTATACTACAAGCACAAGTATCGGACCTGATAATGATGTGTTCAAACCATTCTTGCAAGCTCTGGGAGTATTAGGGGCATTACCAGATTCGATTACTTACATTAGTGAGAAAATTACTCGGGCTGAAATGGTTGAGGTGATTTATCGGTTAGAGAATGGGTTAGCTACTTTACCTGGGATCTCATACGAAGAGCTGCGTGAAAAAGAGGATAGTAAAGACTTTGGGTTAGCAACTATTTCTACAGTAAGTGCGGTTCTTGCCAGTCCTCCCCAAGTAAGTGAAGTTGAAGTGACCGGAATGTTACCAAATAATTGTTATGATATTGAAGGGTACGATATCTTGAGAGATGGCTCTTCTTATACTATCACGTTGCATAGTTCTGTTGATGCAAACGTAACATGTAGTAACCAAAGTCAGGAAACCTTCACTACAATGATTCCACTTAATGCATTCGGAATAGAAGTTGGTACGTATCAAATTATAGTGAATGGCTCCATTGTTGATGTAAGTGTTGGTTATCAATCATAGGTATAGAAAAGTAAAAAGTATCGCGTACCCAGAAATGTCTTTTTTACGGTGCTATAAAACCATAGATCGTAATTAATTTAAACTAGCACTTGACTGACATGAATGCTAATGCTATATTCGAAGAGCATTTAGTACTTTGATCGATATCATGAAAGACGATATTACCCTTTCCGACAGACAAAAAGATCTGCTCAGAGCAATCATACAGGAATTTATGGATACTGCTGAAGCGGTAGGTTCTATACATTTACCTGAAAAATATGATTTAGGTGTTAGTCCTGCTACTATTCGTAATGAAATGGTTGTCCTTGCTCGTAAGGGGGTAATCAGAAAAGCGCATGCTTCTTCTGGACGAATCCCAACATCTGAGGGCTTTAAATTCTTCATTGATGAGCTATTAGGTGAGATGTCGCAACTCGGTGTAGAGTCTGAAGTTCGCGTACGGGAAGTTCTATTTCAAAATCGATTTGATCCAGACAAACTTCTGTATGAAGCAGTTAAAAATCTTCATAATCTTACTGGTAACACTGGTGTTGCTTTGTTTAGGAACAGAATTTATTATCATGGGTTATCAGGAATGATAGATATGCCCGAATATCAACAACCACGAAGATTAAAACGTCTACTTTCTGTCTTAGAGGATTATGATGAATTATCTCGTGTGTTTGAACGAGGTGATGACGTAGATATTGACGGAGTAAGCATTTTGATTGGAGAAGAAGATATTGGAATTGATACATTTGAGAAGGTTGCTGTTGCATTTGGTCAGTTAAAATTACACAGAGGTGAGACTGGCTTTCTTTCAGTGATAGGACCAAATCGTATGGATTATGCACAAGTCATTCCTACGCTTCGTTGGATGATAAACACTATTAACCAAAGTGTTGTTGGTTGGAATGGCTAGTTAGTGTTTCACTGCCTCGTTACATAATTTCAAATTACTAGTAGCTATTATTACTTTTACTAGATATACATTATTTTGTTATATATAAATTATGGCTAAAAAAGATACTATTTCAAATAAAGAGTCGTCACATGAGGAACTTAAAGATGAGCATGGTGACACAGATGTAACAAAATTGACTGCAGAACTTGAGGAGATGAAGGAAAAAAATTTACGAGTGCTTGCAGATTTTGAGAATTACAAAAAACGAATTCAGAAAGAACGGGAAGAAATGAATTTATTGGGAAATTCAGTCGTACTTGGGATGTTATTGGAAGTTATGGATGATTTGAATAGAGGACTTGAACAGATGGAGGGGGAAGCTCCTGTGGGGTTAACTATGATAAATGACAAAATTATGAATTTGCTTTCTGAACAGAATATTGAAGAAGTAGGTGTTTCTGTTGGGGATGTTTTTGATCCAAAGGTTATGGAAGCTGTAGGTACTGTTAGTGTACCAGATGAAAATCAGGACAATAAAGTTATTCACGTAGAGCGCAAGGGATATAAGGTTAAAGATAAAGATGTCATGCTTCGTGGATGTAGAGTCATTGTAGGAAAGAAACCCTAAGATGAAACAGCAACTTGATCAAATAACAGAATTTCATAAAGCATTTGGATCTGAAGAAGAGCCTGATTCCCCTACTCTATCAATTTCTCATAAGATAAAGGAACTGAGAAAGACACTCATGAAAGAAGAGTTTGAAGAGGTGTGTAAAGCAATTGATGAAAATGAGCCAATTGAGGATTTGGCAAAAGAACTCGCTGATTTGCTGTACGTGGTTTTCGGAACAGTAAAAGCCTTTGGGCTTCATGACGTAATGGAAGATGTATATTCTGAGGTGCACCGAAGTAATATGAGTAAATTAGGCTTGGATGGAAAACCAGTAATTAGAGAAGATGGGAAAACACTTAAAGGTCCAAATTACTCGCCAGCTAACATATCTCCAATTATTAAAAAATAACTATGACAACTATTAAAGACGTTATAGAGGCTGCAAACGAGCTAGCTTATAGCGAAGCATTGGATACAGATCTTCCACTCGTAAAACATATTGATATCAGTACAGCTACGGGGCTCCGATTAGCTGAAGAACTAGGAGCGAATGTAGATGTTGTAGAGGCAGGTACTTATTTTATGGATTGTATGATTGGGCAAGCATATAAACAAAAAAAATTAGATAAGCATGTTGAAATGTCTCGTGATGCGGCGGCAGATCTCATGGATAAAATCAAATTTGATGATAAGGATGCGTATACTGCTATTCTAAAGTGTGTAGAGGAGCATCATGGAGGGGTTGATTTTCATTCACTTGAATCTGAAATCTGTTGTAACGCTGATTGTTATCGTTTCATATCTATCGAAGGGTTTATTTCAGCAGTAAGGTATCTGAGAGATATGGATTTTGAAGATTTGGTGAAATTACTCAGAAATAAAGTAGATGAAAAGTGGAATGCGCTTACATTAGATATTTGTAAAGAGGAATTAGAGCCCCAGTATAAATTAATAAATCAAATGTTTGAGCAGCTCTCTTAAGATGAATATAGAAAAACTTCTACAATTTCTAACGTTTGTAGATCAGTTACGGAATGTTAAAAGAACCGTTAATCTCAAAGAGGGAGGTTTTGAGAACGTGATGGA
>JAGQLH010000006.1 GCA_020429465.1 Candidatus Dojkabacteria bacterium
AAACACAAAAAAGTACTTAGTCAAACTAAAGGTTTCCGACTAAGCTATAGCAAGCTGTATCGTAGAGCAAAAGAAGCTTTACTGCATGCTGGCCAATATTCTTTTAATGATAGAAGAAAGAGAAGAAATGACTTCCGAAGGCTTTGGATTAAAAGAATTAATGCTGCGCTAACAAAGCATAATGTACGATACTCTCAGTTCATCAATAAGCTAAAAGTAGCTAAAGTTGAGTTAAATAGGAAAGTACTTGCAGATTTAGCACTTGACCATCCGGAAGTATTTGACGCAGTAGTAAAGGAAGTAGCATAATTTTTTGATTGCTAATTTCTTTCAGTAAAATCTACCTCGAATGACGGTGGATTTTGTTGTATAGTGTTGAGTAGATAATACTTAGATATCATTTCTTCATGTCCAATACCGAGAAAGAGTTAGAGAAAATTAAAGAGAAAGCATTAGAGGAAATCAGTAACGCTAGTTCTCTTGAAGATCTCGAAACTGTACGTGTATCATATCTAGGGAGAAAATCTGAGCTTACATCTATACTAAGATCAGTTAAAGATCTCTCTGCAGAAGAAAAACCTGTTGTTGGAAAAAAATCAAATGAAGTTCGTGTAGCTTTAGAAGACGCTCTTACGAAGAAAAAAGAAAATCTTGCATCTGCAAAAATTTCGACTGCCCTTAAGAATGAGTGGCTAGATGTGACCCGGCCTGTAAGTAATCCAAATATAGGTCACAAACACCCAATCTCAAAATTACTCGAGCTAACGGAAGATATATTCTCGAGAATGGGGTTTGATGTCTACTACCCAAACGAAATTGATACTGAATTTCACAATTTTACCGCAGTTAATATCCCTGAAGATCATCCTGCAAAGGATATGTGGGATACGTTTTGGACAGAAGATGATCACGTGGCGATCACACACACGTCTTCTATGCAACATAGAATTCTCAAAAATTCAGAACCTCCCATTCGTGCTATTGTCCCCGGAAGAACTTTTAGAAATGAGGCAACTGATGCACGTCATGAACACACGTTTTACCAGGTAGAAGGTATTTATGTAGATAAAGGTATAACTATGTCTCATATGCTAGGGACATTAAAAGCCTTTTTTAGCGAGTTCTTTGAACAAGAAGTAAATATTCTATTTACTCCCGACTTTTTTCCTTTTGTGGAACCAGGGGGTATGATCTCAATTGATTGCTCAAATTTAGGAGAAGGATTTAAAAAGGTTTCTAAAGGAACTGGATGGCTTGAGGTACTTGGCTGTGGAATGATTCATCCAGAAGTTCTCTCACGAGCAGGAGTTAACCCAGAGGTTTATTCAGGATTCGCATGGGGATTCGGATTAGAACGGATGATTATGTTGAAATATGGAATTGATGATGTCCGATTATTCCACTCAGGAGATTTACGATTTATCAAACAGTTCTAAACTATGTACGTTTCATACAACTGGCTAAAACGATACTTACCAACTCTAGAAGAGCTTGATATAAAACTTGTTGCAAGTAAGGTATCAGGAGCTCTCGCAGAAGTTGAAGAAGTAATCCCTCGTGGAGCAGAACTAAAAAAAGTTGTAGTTGGAGAGATCCAAGAAGTAAAAAAGCATCCGACAAATGAAAAGCTGGCCATTGCTGTAGTAGACACAGGGCATGAGTCTCTAAGAAATATTGTATTTGCTGGAAGAAATAGTAATTTTGTAAAACCAGGAACTCTCTATCCTGTTTGTTTACCGGGTGGAGCGATTTACAATGCTGCAGATCCATTTGGGAAACAAACCGTAGTAGAAGTTAATATAAAGGAAATAGATGGTGAAGTTTCCTCAGGAATGCTATGTTCACCAAAGGAACTAGGAATTATTGATGATTCAAAAGGGATTTCGATTGTACAAAATGACATGAAAGCTGGTGACGATCTCCTTCCATTGCTTCAAGATTATATTTTAGAAATCGAAAACAAATCCCTCACACATAGGCCAGATTGTTTTTCTCATAGAGGAATAGCACGTGAAGTAGCAGCAATTC
This sequence comes from Candidatus Dojkabacteria bacterium, assembly GCA_020429465.1. Taxonomy (GTDB): domain Bacteria; phylum Patescibacteriota; class Dojkabacteria; order B142; family WJKM01; genus JAGQLH01. The sequence goes on from JAGQLH010000006.1 coordinate 2,029, forward strand.
TTCAAATAGAGTTTCGAGATTTGGAAGCTCTCAGCACTCCTGTGAAAACAGAGCATGTTGAGACTTCAGTTACTGTTCGAGATAAAAAAGTATGTCGAAGGTTTACCGGGATAAGTATGACCAATATAACCGTGAAACCAAGCCCAGCATGGATGCAAATACTGCTTGCATATGTAGGAACACGTCCTATAAATAATGTAGTAGACAGCTCGAATTTCATGATGTTCGATATTGGTTATCCTTCGCACATGTATGATTTAGATAAAATTGAAGATAATCATCTTTTTGTCCGGAAAGCTGAAAAAGGAGAGAAAGTTATTGCACTAAATGAAAAGAAATATACCCTCGAAAAAGAAATGACTGTTATTGCAGATAAAAATGGAGTAGAAGATATTGCCGGAATTATGGGAGGAGCAGGGAGCGAAATATCTGAACAGACAAAAACACTATTTATAGAATCAGCTGCATGGGATATGTTCTCCATTCGTAGAACTGGAATGACACTTGGTCTAACATCGGAGGCAAGTACAAGGTTTTCAAAAGGGTTAGATGCTTTCGGTACAGAAGAAACAATAATTCGTTTAGTATCATTACTAGAAGACACTGCTGATGGAGATGTTGCTTCCGAGCTCCTTGATATAAAAATCGAACCGTTGGAAAAGAACTATATTGATTTTAATCTTACAAGCGTTGCTCGACTCATTGGTATCACCATTGACAAAGAAACGATGATTCGCATTTTAGAGAGTTTGCATATCACTATTGAGAACAAAGAAAGTCTTCCTGTTCAAATTCCTGTTAATCAAGATGTTATTGTGCGATTAGAAATCCCATATTTCAGACAGGATCTTTCCATAGAGCAAGATATAGTGGAGGAAATTGCACGTATATATGGATATGAAAACGTTAAGCCACAACTTCCAACTAGAAGCATCAATCCCGTGAAACACAATATTGATAGTACCTTTATACGTATAATTAAAAAAGCACTTAATCAATCAGGACTAGATGAAGTTATGACCTATGCCTTCACTGGAGACGATGTGTATTCAAAGGCTGGTCTAAATACTAATAACGCAATCAAACTTAAAAATCCACTCTCACCTGAATTATCACTTCTTCGACATGAAGTTCTACCTTCTTTACTTGAAAAGATAGATCTTAATAAAAATAACTTTGATTCTTTTGGTTTTTTTGAAATTTCAAAAGTAATTGTTAAAGAAAAAAGCTATACCGAAATTCCAAAACAGCCGCGAAGAATTGCAGCAGTATCAGTTAGTAAGAAAAATTCAGATATATTCTATACCTTAAAATCTTCTTCTGAATACCTGAGTAATGAATTAGGTCTTAAATTTGAATACTCGAACTTAAACGGTACAACAGAAAGAATGACTGCGAAAATGTTTCATCCCTATAAATCAGCTTCTATAAATGTAGATGGGAAATCGGTAGGAATAATAGGGGAAATACATCCACAGATTGCGCATGCTTTTGGGTATGAAGATCTTAATATTGCACTATTTGATTTTGAATATGACCCATTGAAAGAAGCCTATTCTTCTTCAAAAGACTTTGAATACATCCCCGTAGTCAACTCTCAACAAATTGAGCGAGATATAAATATTTGGCTCTCTGAGAAAACAGAAGTAGGTAAACTTATGCAAGAACTACAAACAAAAGGTATCGAGTTCGTTAAAGCTATTAACTTAGTAGATACCTATACAAATGATAAAGGAAAAACTTCTATTACTTTGCGATTCTCAATAGAAGGGGACTCAGATAATCCACTAACAGATAGTGATATAAATAATATTCTGGCAGACCTTAAAGCGATTATAAAGGAAGATTTCTCTCTCTCAATTCGCCGACAATAAATTAAAAGGACTCGATTAAATCGAGTCCTTTATACTAAAACACACTTCCCAATTGCTACAGCTATTCTAATTTCCAGTTTCCTCAGGCGAATCTCCACCAACTGTTATGGTTAGTACATTACTTTGAGCCGAGAATCTATTTCCCTCTGCAACGGCGTACAGTGTGTACTTAGAATCTAAGTTTGGTGACCAATTATATTCATAGAGATCATCTCCTGCGTTAACCATCGTAGCAACAAATGAAGTAACTCCTGTGACTGAATTTGTTTGGTAAAGAGAAACACTATCAACGTTCCTGCTACCATCATATTCAACGGATAATGTTGCAGATCCATTTGATGGAATTGATCCTGGTCCTGCCAGTGATAGAGAACCAACATTCCCCCCGGTACCTACATATATCATGAAGCTTTCTCGTGTGATTCCTCCACTTGCTTTATGAATTTCCATTTCAAATTCTTGCAATCCATCACTTACCCCGTTCAAGCTTGCAGTTCCAGAATAAGAACTTCCCTGAGTAGATGCAACCTGTCTGTTTCCAACATTAAAGACCAATTCTTCAATTTCACCTTCCAATAGAAATGCACGTGCATCGATAAATATTTCATCGTTATATGTACCCCCAGGAAGAGGAGAGATAATCACCCCTTTTGGAACGGTAGGATTACTTGTTCTTTCTATATCACATTCTTCCGAAGGCAACCCATCTTCTTTTCCTAAGAAGTATGAGTCTACATCTTTTTGTAATCGTGCCGAAGGAGATTTTAGGTAAGTAAAGGTTTTCTCAACTGCAAAACCTCCTGCTATATCTATATCTCGCGCTATTCGGTCAGGTTGATCAACACATACCATAATGCTTTTTTGTTCAAGGTATGAAGGTACTGCTTTACCAGCAACTGACAAGCCTACGGAACATGAATCTGAACCCTCTTCACCTCCGCCAGCACATGCTTCAGATGCAGATCCAACACCAGCTGGACGCGTAAATGGTGTTTTATTAGGGAATTCAGACATAATGGCATTCATATATTCTTGGATCCATGGCGCAGCACTTGTAGACCCAAATGCTTGGGAAGACATCGGCGTATTGTCGTTATTACCCATCCAACCGACAGTCACGAATTCCGGTGACCAAACACTAAACCAAGTATCTCTGTTATTTTCTGATGTACCAGTTTTACCAGCTACATCTCTATCAGTGATTTTCTTAACTGGTGAAAGTGAACCTGATACTCGTGGATTTAAAACATTATTAACAAGATATACAGCCGAAGGCTCAGCTATACGCTCCCGTTTTGGCTGATGTTCATAAATCGTATTACCATCAATATCAACAATTCTACTGACAACCTCATGCTCAACAAAGTCTCCACCATTTGCAAATACCCCAAATGCTTGCGCATGTTCTACACCTTTGACATCAGTACCTCCGAGAATAACAGATGGTCCATATCCATCTGCTGAGCCGTATGTTGTGTAGCCAAAATCACGTGCAGTATCAATATATTTCTGAACTCCATATGCATCAATTAAGAACAATGCGGGTATATTTAATGACTGAGCGAATACCGAACGAACATCACCTTTCCCAGAAAATCCTCCATTCCAATTTTTTGGACTATACCCAGGTGATAAGGAGTTATTAATTGGTACATCGGGAAGAACAGATGCAGTACTAATGATACCTTCATTAAATGCAACATAATATCCAATAGCTTTATTAGTTGAACCTGGTGATTGTAATGTTGTAAGAATATTCACGTCAGGATCGAATAGAGTACCCTCACTTTCATCTAGTTCATCACAGTTTTGAATATACTCATTATTCTGATAACACTTAGAACCTACCATAGCGAGTATCTCACCACTATCCGGTTGAAGTGTTAAGAGTGCTGAATTATGTGCTGCATAATTATTTCTATACCATCCAGCATGACCAGCCTCAGAACTAGAAACATACTTTTCTGCTATTTCTTGTAAGCTGTAATCTAAAGTAGTATAGATTTTTAATCCTCCTGTTTGAATGTCCGATTCAGTAAATGGTTCCCCATTATTGTATGCTCGCTCCTGGAGAAGCTTAATTACATAAAACACAAAATGAGGGGCCTTAATATCTACTTTCGGCTCTTTGTATTCTAGATTTTTTACTTCTTCCTTTGCAGATTCAAGATCTTCTACAGTAATGTGTTCTTGCTCAATATATCCTTCTTTATCTTTATTTTCTTCATTAACTATATCGATACGATCATTAATTCTATCGATATTTTGAATCATTTGATCCAAAATGTACGCTGTTCTATCGTAGAGATTAGCTTTATTTGACTCAAGATCACTTCCAACGGTAGGCGAGTATATTGAAGGATTCCTCACAACTGATGCAAGTACTGACATTTCCGGAAGGGTAAGATCATTCAACTCTTTTCCAAAATAAAATTTTGAACCTGTTTTTACCCCTAAACGTCCACCTCCCATAGGCACGACGTTAAGATAAATGTTGATTACTTGATCTTTGTCATATATTCGCTCTAATTGTAACGCCAAGATAATATCCTTAATTTTACGTACATATGATTGCTCTCGAGCGATAACAGTGTTGAGGACTACCTGTTGCGTAATAGTACTTCCACCACATTCTGGACCTCCTGTGATTTTATAGAAAACACATCGAGTCAATGCAGTAAAATCAACTCCTGGATGCTCATAAAATGCCTCGTCTTCTGCGGATAGAAATGCCCATTTAAGTTCTTCTGGAATTTGTTCATTCACCTGTAAAAGATCTCTTGAGAACTCACTTGGACTCACACTATAAAGTACTTCACCATCTTTAGCGTAAATTGTACTACTTGCTAGGCCATCGAAGGGGTTATGGATATCTGGTAACTGCTGAGTAAGGTTTTTAAGCCAAAATAAGAAACCAACAGCACCAATCATTCCAATTACACCTAGGAAACCAAGTGAAGACCATGCAACCTTTTCGAATCTTTCGCTACTCGTATACTTTTTAAGTCGATGTTTAATAATATTTTTACGTGCACGTTTTACACGAGTCCTGTTATAGATCGACCGTTTTGAGGAATAGGGACGACGGCTTTTATATTTATTCCGTCTTCCAGATAATGTTCGTGATTTACGATTTGTCATAATGCATACATTTTACATAGGTAGAGGTATTTATTCAAAGCAAATACCCATTTACTATTATAACGGGAAATCCTTCGAAGGAGTTACAGTAAAATCATAATAATTTCACAATCTAATTACCTTCAGTAGTAGATACCTGCAATTTAGATAGCAATTCAAACCTGATGGCCCTTATGTATACGGAATACATTTTAGAGAAAAGCCATCCATATGAACTTCGTGATAGAATACCTGTAAGTGAATTTACACTTATTACTACAATTTTTACCAGTATTATATGATTGTCAGAAATCCTAACCAAAGAGTTGCAGTACTAGTAGATGTACAAAATCTCTATTATTCCGCACGAAACCTATACAATGGAAAAATTAATTTTGCCAAATTACTTGAGGTATGCGTACAAGGAAGAATACTTACTCGCGCCATTGCCTACGTCATTAATACTGACGAAGAAGGTAAAACAAACGATTTTTTTGATGCTGTAAATAGTGCTGGATTTGAAACGAAAGAGAAACCATTACAAACATTCTTTGGTGGATCAAAAAAAGGTGATTGGGATGTAGGAATTGCTATGGATGCAGTAAGACTTGGTGCTAAAGTCGATTCAGTTGTACTCGTATCTGGTGATGGTGATTTTCGTCCAGTAGTTAATTACCTCCAACAACATCATGGCTGCCTTGCTGAAGTTGTTGCATTCGGTAAGACAACCAATAATGAACTACGAGAAATGGCAGATGATTTTATTGATCTAGATGATCGAAAAAAAGATATTGTATTTAAGGAGAGAAGAAAGTGGAGTAGATAATAATTATTACCCTTAGGTACCATGTTCTCGTTTAAAAATGATTATTCTGAATTAGCTCATCCAAAAGTAACCGAAAGACTTTTAAAGCATTCGCACCAACAGAATGATGGCTACGGGGAAGACATGCATTCTCAAGAAGTAACAAAAATTATCCATACGTATACAAGCTCTCCTTCTGCTGCTGTACATTTAGTTTCTGGAGGAACACAAGCAAATATAATCGGGCTTTCTTCTATGCTCAAACCCTATGAATCTGTTATTGCCTGTACTAGTGGTCATATTAGTACTCACGAATCTGGCGCAATTGAAGCAACCGGACACAAAATCAATGAAGTACCTAACGCTAACGGGAAAATTACTGTTGAGCAGATTGATCGTGTCGTAAAAGAGCACAATATGGAGCATATGGTACTGCCTCGAGCCGTTTTTATTTCTCAGGCTACCGAGTTTGGAAGTATTTATTCAAAAAAGGAACTTACGGATATTTCAAACTTCTGTAAACAAAACAATCTTTATCTCTATCTTGACGGCGCACGCATTGGACATGCTCTTATGAGTAATGACTCAGATCTTACATTAGAAGACATAGGATCACTCACCGATATGTTTTACATTGGAGGAACAAAAAATGGAGCACTTTTTGGTGAGGCTATCGTGATCCCCAATACAGAGCTTCAAAACAATTTTAGATTTATTATGAAACAAAGAGGGGGACTCCTCGCAAAAACACATGGGATCGCATTACAGTTCCTTGCTCTTTTTGAAGATGACCTATACTTCCAACTTGCTCAATATGCTAACACGAGTGCTAGTAAACTAGCAGACGGTATTAAGGCGCAGGGGTATGATTTTTTCAGTCAATCAAGCACTAACCAAATTTTTCCCATCTTCCCAAAAACTGTAATTCAAGAATTAGAAAAAAAGTTTGATTTTTATTTGTGGGAAAATATTGATGAACGAACCGCTGCTATTCGTCTCGTAACTTCATGGGCTACCCCGGAATCAGCAGTTGAAGAGTTTCTATCGGTACTCAAAAATTTATAATTCCTTCGCCATCTCTAGTAGCTTGGAGACTGTTCTGTAATTTCTCGTTGTTGCATTCAGGTTCAAAACTGCTTCGAAGAAGTTATTTGTAAGCTTAGTTTTTCCATAGCCATCACCAGCATACATATAAAGCACATCATCTATAAGGGTAATTTCTTCATGTTTTCCTTTTTTAGAACTAACTTTGTGCTCAGGCAACTCAGATTTATTTTCTGAGAGGAACGTAAAATAGAGATTTTTTGTATCTTTATCTCTATACGGATTTTCACTAAATCTTTTTTTGAGGTCGTCCACTGTATAGGTTAAAACTTTCACATTATATCCATAAGCATTCTCAATTAATTTCTCTATCTGTGATGAAACTTCGCTTTCAGAAGATAGTTCTGAGGACATAATAACGTTCCCTGATTGAATATATGTTTGCACTTCGTTAAACTCCTTACCTAGTAATTCACGCAACTGAGTCATCTTTATTTTCTTCTGTCCAGAAACATTTATTCCTCGAAGCAAAGCGATGTAGGTTTTCATAGATTATGTTTTATTCGAAATAAAGTCATTTTAAGGATACCATATGCCCTTAGTAGGCCATAGTTGCAATAAATTCTACTACATTATATAATTTTACATATTATTAACTTCATTATGAAAAATCTATATTTACTTGAAGAGATCGGACTCACGAAAAATGAAATAGATGTATATGTATTTCTAACTCGGAAAGGTATTAGTAGCGGTCCTGAAGTATACAAAGGAACATCACTTGATAAATCTTCAGCCTATCGCTCACTTAAAGAGTTAGAGAAAAGAAAACTTGTATCAAGTAGCGGTGAATCTCGAAACCAGAAATTTGAAGCCGTTTCACCGGACGCACTATTAGAACTTTTTAGTCAGAAAAAGCAAGCATTTGAAAGTATAGAGAAAGGAGTAAAAGCAATTATTGACGATCTTGATGGGTATGTTGAAAAATCGTTTAAATCAAATAATATTCAAATACTAACTGGAAAGAGTGGCTACAGACTCTGGCTTGAAAATAGAATAACCGGTAATCATAAATTAGTTCGAGAAATGCTTCCCTACGAAATTGTACAAGTAGAATTTGACGATTACTACGAGTATATAAACTCATATATCAAACGAAGAGTAGGGAATGGGATTCACATTAAAACTCTAAACTTCACAACAGATAATCCTGATCATCTCGATCGAACCAGGCCTGATATTTTCAAGGAAGCTCGAACAATGCCATCCAATTTCCCCATAACAGGCGGCTTATCTACTTGGGGAACCAAGACCGGCTTCGTAAGTAAAAAGGATGGCCAATTTCTAGGCATTGTAATTGATGAGTCACTCGTTACAGAACTTTGTAATGCGTTATTTGATACATTATGGGAACAGTCTTCAGAGATATTTCCCGATTAATTTAATGAATTAACCCCATGAAAATCGACGAGACTACAAAAATTATGCTTCGAATGCACAGAGAAGCAAATAACAGGGGACTACAGATTTATAATCCCTATTTTCAACAAAAAAATATCAATGGCTTATACTTATTGCTCCAAAATCCTAATCCTGGTATACATGTGGAGGCCATTCGAAATTTTAAGCTCGCTGGTGCCATTACTTCTACCTTCGAACACGATCCAAAGCTAATAGAACTGATGGATAAACTCGACCCAATTCCACAGGAAGTAGGGAAAGTAGGGATCATTGCAAACGAAGGTGGCAAACTAAAAGGGTATCTACAATCCGCCTATGGTCTAAAAAAAGCCATAAAACAGCATAGTTCGCTTCAAGACAAAAAAGTAGTAATCATGGGAGCAGGGGATGTTATACATGGCTTCCTCCATCTCCTTACCTTAGAAGATGTACAACCCGCATCGATTGAAATCTATAATAGAACATTAGGACATGCAGAGAAACTTGGTAACAGCTACTCGTTAGTTACTCGTGTGAAACCACTTTTAGAACTTAAAAATGCTTCTGGAGATATATTTATTCATGCAACGAGTGTGGGCAGTCCATGGAATAAGGAAGAGGATTACCAGTTCACTGATTCATTCTTGAAAGGATTTTCACTAATTGCCGACACAACCTTTGTACCTTTACAGCCACCTCTTATTATTTCCGCAAATAGACTAGGAATTGAAAACTCACCAGGGCATGAGATGTTTCTCTATCAAGGAGCAATGTGCCTCGAAAAAATAATGGGGATTGATGTCGATTTAGAACTACTTAATAAACTTATTAAGATTGATTTCGAGACTAATTGGTCGTAAGGGTTACGATCGCATTACATCATCACAAAGTTACTATATGACAACATTTATACTACATGGTGGCGCAACAAGTATCCCCTGCGAAAATAATATAAACTTTTTTAAATCAGCTGCACATGAAAACTCTAGCACGGTAAAACTTCTTTGTCTGTATCCTCACTATCCTCGAGAAAAAATTGATAATATACATAGTAAACGCACTACCGAATAAGAGAATTTCTTTCAGAGGAGATACTATTAATTAAGGATACCACATTGCTCCACAACCCGGACTTTTAACTACACAAGAGGAAATTTATAAAAAAATGACCTACACCCATATATCAAAGGATTTAGTAATTATTTTTCAGATCTAATCCTGATACATTCTCCATCCGATTTCATCAAATACCACAGAAGCTTCTCTTGAAAGGATTCCAGTTGTTACCTCTGGAGGTTCAGAGAATACTGTATCAAATTCACAAATTTCTTTATCCCCCAGTATTTGCCACTTGGAAAAACCTCCCATCTTAGGAGATCGTAATGCAAATACTACACGCTTTATCCTATATTCTCTAATCATAAATGAACACATAGGGCATGGTTCACAATTTGAATACAAGGTGCACATACTCAAATCATTATTCCCAAGCTTTCTACATGCAGCCCTCATTACAAGAACTTCAGCATGGTCAGTTAGATTTTCACCCGCATTATTCACAGACTCAACAACTATATCATCATCTATAACTATAAGTGAGCCAAATGGCCTACCTTCTTTTTTAACTGATTGACGTGACAAATCAATACACTTTCTCATATATTTTTCATCTTGGTACCTAATCATATCTTACAACAATATAAATAATGAGGATATAATACAATACATGCCTCTATATAACAAGAAAATACCCTTATCGTAATTGTGCAGTTATATTCTAGGTTCGTCAAAAAATTACCAGAGAAAAATAGATTTTATGGTTTTAAAAAAACTAATCTATACTTTGGAATATTACTGCTATACGATTTAGGAGATCAAAAGAACAGAAAGAAAGTGATAAATTTACCATCATCATAAATGGAAATAAGAGCGGAAGGGGAGGGATTCGAACCCCCGGTACCTTGCGGTACGCCGGTTTTCAAGACCGGTACATTCGACCACTCTGTCACCCTTCCATATAGAATCTTTAGACAGATATTTATAAATGCCCTGTAAGTATACCAAATTGCCCTTTAAAAGCTCAATCAGAAAATAAACTTCTCAACAATATAAAAAATTCAAGCTGGAATGCTATTAGAATCTCTCCTACTAGACTAAGTAGTATATTCTCATACAATTATGGTTTCAGTATCAAATAAAGCAACCTCTAGCTATAAAATACAAAAAATCCCTACGAGGGGATTTTTTGTAAAGCAGTAAACTAGTTAAAAGTGACAAGTGCAATTTCAAGTTATATAAAGGTTAATTGATTTTGCTCTTCCTGACAAGTGGTATTTATACAAATTACACCGAAATCATTTTATCTATTAAAAGATCGATACTATATACACTCTTAAACAACCCAAGGTTTTATGGAATCCCATTCTATATACCACCACCTTCTGTCGACGACTTAGACATGAGGTAAGGGGTGAGTATAGAAATTTTTGGCGATTGTGTCGTCGTTTTCTATAGATGGGGTAGTCGCCTCCCCATCAAACAGACAAATCTAGATAAAAAAAAACACCCTCTGGGTGTTTTTTTTTACTACGGACTAAACTACCTATGAAATACAAATCAATTACTCGCTTAGTATCGCTTGAATCACTTGAGAATCAGGGGTAAGTTTTTCAATAAATAACACATTACTCCTATTAATAATCACGGTGCCATCAGGACTATGTAGTGTATTTGCTCGTTTTACTATCGAAAGATCAGGGGTGCCTTGCCCAGTTGCAAGAGGATTACCCTCATCGTCATAAGTTACCTCTGGTGAGTTCTGATCAATTTGAAGGAAATGCGTATTCTCCAAAATTACCTCATACTCACTCTGTCCCGCAATAGCTCCAAAATAAACTTGCCCTCCATTTAAGAACACTGCATAATAAGATGCTTCATCAGTAGCACCTAATACAGAAACCTCATCCTCAGGAGTAAATATACTTGTTTCAGTCACAACATATGCCCCTCCAACTCCTAAGATAACTAACGAAACAACAGCAAAAGCAATGCCTAAAAGGTTATTACTTTTTTTAGTCGCAGGATGATATGACTGCTGAATATGACCGGACGCTTCTAGTGTCATCATATGTACATAAAAATATTAATTATAGGAAGTATACCCATACATATTAAAGAAAATACATAATATTCGCAACCTACACCCAGGTGACAACCTAGGATAAAGCTTGTATGATTGAAATAGAATATTCCTAAAAAATACCATGATCATGACTTCACTTAAAAACATTTTCCTCTTCGGAACATTTTTGTCAGTCCTTCTCATCTTCCCAAAAACTACGTTTGCCCAAGGAATATCGGTGAGCCCAAGTATTGTAGAAATGACGATTAGTAATGAAATAATAAAAAATGAAATAATTACGATAACGAACAACGAGGAACAATCATTCAAAATTAACCTAAACACCTCCAGCTTCTCAGTAAACTCAGACGATTCACTAATCATTGACTATGAGAGTGCCGAAAACTTTACTGATTGGTTTTCCTTCCCTTTAGATACCATTACAATCCCAGCCAAGAGCTCGAAAGAAATCCCAATAGAACTCGCTATTCCCAAAAACACCCCCTCTGGGGGATACTACCCAATAGTACTTATCCAATTAAAATCTGAACAAATACCACAAAATCAAAATGTTGGTATAAGTTTTCAATTTGGAATACCTCACTACATAACAATTGAAAATGAAAATTCAAAACTTCAAAGAACAGCAGAGATTCTTGATTTCTCATCAAAAGGATTTATCCACCTAACCCCACAAGCCTTATTTACAACCACGATCAGAAATAAAAGCAAAACACATATAAAGCCAATTGGTAGCATAACTATCTATGATCCGAAAGGCATTCGCCAATCAAACACTGTGCTTATAAATGAAAAATTCGAGCATCTTCTACCAGAAAAACAAATCACTGAAATACATAAATGGAAAGATGAGACCATAAATAACACTCTTTTTCCACCAATAGGAACCTATAAAGCAAAGTTAGAACTTTATCTTGAAGATTCTAGAAACAACATTCCTATCGCAACCTCCGTAAAATCTTTCTATGTTCTACCATACCACTATATATTTTATATAACACTTCTAGCCGGTGTTATAGTAGGAATATTTTTTCGCATTGCTAAAAATCGCAAAACAAGACAATAATGTTAAAATAGCCCCATACATTTACAACTAACCATACTAACTCATGAAATTCAGTGTCGCACCAGAACTATTCAAATTGTTTCCACAAGCTAAAATCGCAGGAATATTCATACATGGGATCACTAACACACAACATGAAGACCTAACTGCGAATCTATTAAAAGAATATATCAATTCGATCTTTAAGGAGACCGAGCGACTTGCCCATAAAAACCTAACGAGCTGGGGCACTACACTTGATAAGCTAAACATAGACAGGAAAAAAGTATTACCGTCCCACATAGCCTTACTTCAAAGAGCTATAAAAAAGGGGGACCTGCCATCCATTTCAAGTCTTGTTAATGTGTATAATTTATTCTCTTTAAAAAATAGAGTCCCGATTGGGGGTCATGACACCTCAAATTTAAAACATATACACCTCGGACTGACAAAAACAAATGATTCTTTCACCCCCATGGGAGAAACATCATCACAAAGCATTCCAGAAGGGGAATGGGCATATCGAGATCCAGAACAAAGACTTGTTTTAACCCGCCACGTAGTATGGCGGCAATCAGATGACGATAAAATCACGAAGGAAACTACCTCTGTTTTTATCCCAATAGACGATATCCCAAATAACTTCAGCTATGAAGAATTAGAAACATTAGCTAGTGAACTTGCAGGAAGTATCATAGAACTCCTTGGAGGAACTGCAGCATATGGAATTGTTAATAAATATAATACAGAGATTGATTCCTCAGTACTACCTGAATGTACATATGATAAAAAAAGAATTACCATACTTCAAACTAAACGTATGGATGTAATTACTGATGAAGAAAAAGTAGAGGAGGTCCTAACAAAAGGAATAAAAGACATTTTTCCAGGAAAGGACGCACTTAAAGAATCTATGCTTTCTGGGAAACGACTAAAACTATATACCGGCATCGATCCTACAGCAAATTTCATACATATGGGGCATATGATCTGGATGAAGAAATTGCGAGAATTTCAAAAGCTCGGGCATGAAGTAATATTCCTGATTGGAGGCTTTACCGCAATGATTGGGGACCCAGACAAAACCTATACTAGAGAACCACTAACACGAGAAGGCGTGAAAGAGAATTTTCAAAACTACAAAGCGGATGCAGCAAAAATATTAGATTTTGATTGGGAGGATAATCCCATTCTTGTTCAAAACAATTATGATTGGCTATCTCAACTAACTCTCGATAGCTGGATACATATTATGTCAAATGTAACACTACAACATATTTTGAGTCATGATATGTTTAGGAATAGACTGGAAGAACAGACCCCAATTAGACTTCACGAAATTGTGTACCCTCTACTACAAGGTTATGATAGTGTTCATATGGAGGTTGATCTAGAAGTGGGCGGAAGTGATCAAACATTCAATATGCTAACTGGACGTGTACTTGAAAGAAATATCATTGGTAAAGAAAAACATGTACTCACCATGAAATTACTAACTGATAACAACGGGAAAAAAATGGGGAAGACTACAGGAAACGCTATTAGTTTTAAGGATTCCCCAAGAGACGTGTACGGCAAAGTAATGAGTTTTGCAGATGAGATACTTCCCCTTGCATACGAACTCTTAAGTGAGAAAAACATGTCAGAAATTGAGTCTTTAACTCCAAAATTATCTACCAACCCTATGGAGGTAAAGAAAGATTTAGCATTCGAACTAACAAAACTTATGCATTCCGAAAAAGATGCAGAGAAAGCAGCACAGGATTTCACAACTATTGTTCAAAATAAAGAAATCCCTGACGACATTCCTACTTTAGAAATTTCAGATTTTAATTCCGATAGTGCTACTCTTGTTGACATCATCTACACTGCAAACCTAACAAAGAGCAGAGGAGAAACCAAACGATTGGCACAACAGGGTGGTATCAAAGTGAATGATGAAAAGATTCTTGATACCAACCAGGAAATTCCCCTAACACCGGATACCATTATTCAGATTGGTAAACGAAAATGGGTAAAACTTATTTAACAATAATCATACAAAAGCAACAAAAATGAAATACAAAAGAAAAATGAAAACTATTGGGAAATATTTCCTCCTCATAATTGTTATTGGGGGAATACTCATTAGTATTATCTCACCATTACTCTTATTATATAGCTAGGTAGCAGCTATTTATTATTATATAGTCCTATTAAACTTACTGATTCGATCGAAAAAGTATCGGGCATTGGTCCACAGAGCGCAAAAAAAATGCGCAAGCTTGATATTTTCACCATCAAAGATCTAATTTTCTACTACCCAAGGTATCATCATGACTATGCTGATATTGTTCAATTAAAAGACCTTAATTTCGAACGTATACAGACTGTAAAAGTATCTGTTACAAAATTCAATTCGATCAAACTTCGTGGGAAACGAGCAAAATCAATACAGAAAGCGAAAGTTCATGATGAAAGTGGTAGCCTAGAAGTTGTTTGGTTTAACCAACCTTTTATAGAAACATACTTTACCCAGAATCAGGAAGTATACCTTGCAGCTAAGCTTACGAAGAATGGATCTAAACTCCAAATTACAAACCCTGAATATGAAATTTTGCGTGAAGATCAAACTTCAACTACTCATTTAGGTAGAATTTCCCCCGTATACGCGCTTACTGAAGGGATTCGTCAAAAATGGCTTCGCCAAAAACTCAAGTGGCTTTTAGAAAAACTTGACTATATAAGCGATCTAAAAGATACATTACATCCTCATATACAAAAAGAGTTTTCATTAATAGACATTAAGGCTGCAATTCAGAATATTCATTTTCCTGACTCTAAAACTCATCTCGAACAGGCAGAAAGACGACTTGGTTTTGAAGAACTTCTAAGAATTCAGATTGATCTAGAAAAGCAAAAGCGTGCTCGCTCAGAAACCACTGCACCTCTCTTTACTAACAGTGATGAAGCATACAAAATTGTGAATGATTTTATAAAATCCCTTCCCTTTACTCCAACGAAAGATCAGTCTAAAGCTATAGAAGACATCCTGGGTGATTTCACTCTCCAGAGCCCAATGCGCCGTCTCTTACAGGGAGATGTAGGAAGTGGAAAAACTTTAGTAGCAGTTTTGGCTGGATTATACGTTGCAACGCAAAAAAAAGACGTTATGGTTATGGCACCAACCACAGTTCTTGCTCAACAATTGTACAATTCATTCAAAACATATTTAGAGCAATTTGACTTCACAGTAAGGCTCGCCACCTCATCTACTAAGAATTCAACAAAAACTACACCCAAAGGATCCCTGGAGATGGGAATTACTGAGGGTAAGTCCTGTGTAACAATAGGGACACATTCACTACTATTCTTAGACGATACATTTTACTCTAATCTAGGTTTACTTATTATTGATGAGCAACATAGATTTGGTGTTTCCCAACGAGAACAACTAACAAAAGTACTAGAAGAACGGGAAAAAGAACCGCACTACCTAACGATGACAGCAACACCAATTCCCCGAACTTTAGCAATGACCATCTTTGGAGATATAGATGTAAGCACAATCACGGAAAAACCAAAGGGGAGAAAAGAGATAAAAAGTCATTTAGTCCCACATACAAAACGAGTAGATAGCTACAAATGGATTAAGAATACCATTTCCGATGGCATGCAAGCCTTTTGGGTCTGCCCACTTATTGAGGAATCTGATAACAATTCCATTAAATCAGCAAAGGCTACCCACAAAGAACTTCAAAAAATATTCCCAGACCTACGGATAGAGCTACTGCATGGTCAACTCAAAGAAGAACAAAAACAAAAAATACTGCAAGATTTTAAAGATAAAAAATTCAATATCCTGGTTTCGACCTCTGTGATTGAAGTTGGTATAGATGTACCAAATGCAAACATTATCATAATTGAAGGAGCCGAGCGTTTTGGACTTGCACAACTCCACCAATTGCGAGGGAGAGTGGGCAGAGGAGAATCACAAGCATATTGCTTCCTATTCCTATCTGATGAAATTAATGCTTCAGAAAAAAGCATAGAACGTTTAAAATATTTTGCAAAAGAACCGGATGGTTTAAAAATTGCTGAATACGACTTACAGTCTAGAGGCCCTGGAGAGGTTTATGGAACAAAACAATCAGGAATACCGAATCTAAAAATTGCTTCTCTTACAGATACAGCACTTGTTAGCGAAACAAGAAAAGCAGCCAAATTACTATTAGATATTACTAAGCATTAATGACATTACAACAAACATTCATACTTGGCATACTACAAGGAGTAACTGAATTTATACCTGTCTCTAGCTCGGGACATCTACTATTATTTCCATTTTTATTTGGTTGGGATGTCCAACCAACTGCATTTGATATAGTGGTTCATATCGGAACACTTGCTGCATTACTAATTTACTTTAGAAAAAAATTATTTTTGTTGCTTAGAAATTCCATAGAGCTAGTACATCAAAAAAAAACAACATCACTAAAAAATTCATTGGCAGTAAAAATAGCAATCGGAACATTACCAGCAATATTCGTTGGAGCATTATTCACTGAAATTATCAATGAAACTTTCAAATCTCCCCTTATAGCATCTCTTAGCCTCATAACAATTGGAATATTATTCCTAGTACCCGAACGTCTCTGGAAGAGCTCAAAAGTAGATCTCAAAGAGATTTCTACAAAGGATTCAATTATTATTGGACTGTTTCAAGTACTTGCTTTTATTCGAGGGACTTCAAGATCAGGGATTACTATACTGGGCGGACTTGTTAGAGGACTAACACGTGAACAGGCAACTGAATTTTCATTCCTACTTGGAATACCTATCATCGCTCTTGCTGGAGCGTATGAACTTATTAACATAAATGAACTACTCCAAATTGGAATCCCAACCATACTAGTTGGACTAACAAGTTCATTTCTTAGTGGATACCTAGCAATAACGTTTATGATGAAATTTGTAAAAAAACACGGACTATTAATTTTTGGAGTTTACAGGATAATACTTGGTATAATAGTCATCACAACAACTATAAGATAATTCCCATAATTTTTTATAATTTTACTATAAGACTAAACCATGGATTTATATGTAGTACTTGACGATATACGTTCCGCACTTAATGTTGGAGCTATTTTTCGCACATGCGATGCAGTTGGAGCTAAAAAATTATTTTTGACCGGTATAACCCCATACCCCCCACACAATAGAATTCCAAAAACAGCGCTTGGAGCTATAGATTACGTAGATTGGGAATATACAAAAGACAAAGCACATGTTATAAATCACTTAAGAGAACAGAAAATTAGCATCCTAAGTATTGAGCTTACCGAAAAAGCAACAAACTTGCATGACTACCAATTTCCCAATACCCCAACGGCACTCGTATTCGGAAATGAGATAACGGGAGTATCAGATGAATATATAAATTCCTCAAACGAAACACTCTATGTTCCGATGTATGGTAAAAAAGAATCTCTTAATGTAGCAACAACCGTTGGCATAACTGCTTATGAATTTGCTCGCCAAACATATTAAGAAGTAGATCTAAATACTACACACAATGATAAAATTTGTTCAATACTAATTAAATCCAATGATCCGTATTACTGCAGGAATATATAAAAATAAGAAATTAAACGTCCCAAAAGTTAGCCGCCCCCTGACAGATAGGATTCGAATATCTATGTTCGAGCTTATTCGAGATTTTATTCCGGGTGCCACAATATTAGACCTATATGCTGGTTCTGGAGTTACAGGCTACGAAGCATTAAGTAGGGGAGGGAAAACATGCCTTTTCATTGATAACTCAGAAGAAAGTATAGAAATAATAAAAGAGAATAAATATGTATTAGATCTCGATAATACATCTGTAAATATAATCAAATCTAGCGTAGAACGATTTTTACAGAATAATGAATTACATTTTGATATTATTTTTCTTGACCCTCCATTTGACGAGATATTCAAACTCAATATTACAAAGTTGGTTTCTTTTCTCAATGTGGATGGGGTAGTAGTGGCACGTCTACCAAAAGATTTTACAAAAAAACAAAAACATAAGCTTTCTATCAGTAACGAAGTAGAAGAAGTATATAAAAAATCATATGGTCAAAGTGAAGTAGTTTTTTATAAACGTAAAGTGTGATAAAATCATCAAGCATTTTTCTATGCAAAGATTTCATATTTATTATTCGAATTTGCAGTGGGAGCACAGCCAAAACGAAAACTTCATAGAAAGTACACTCGACGATCTCATCTTATGAGTAAACTTCGAACAGCTTGGAACTCGTTTACTAAGTGTCCTGACACAGGAAAATGGAAGAAACCACATACAGTTTCTCCATATACTGGGAAATACAAAGGTAAACAAGTTGTTGCTGTCAATGAAGCCTAAAGCCCAAAATAAATCAAGGCATTTTGCTAGATGGTATGCCTTGCAAAAATTGTTCAATCTTCACTTTCTTAAATCAGAAAACGAATCTGATTTCTTGTTTAGTGATACTTCATTACAAGAAATCAATGAAAGTATTGCTTTCGATAGTGGTTTAGCGAAAAATCTGGTTTCAGGTGTTATAGAGAATAAAGAGAAAATGAATACATTAATCTCTAAACTCGCACCTGAACGACCAGTTGATCAAATCTCATCAATAGATCTGCAAATTTTATATCTTGCGATCTTTGAGGGTTTTATTGCAAAATTATCGCCTGAAAAAGTTGTAATCGATGAAGCAATAGAACTAACAAAAGAATTTGCAACCGATGCAAACAGAAGATTTATAAGTGGAGTATTAGGAAATCTTATTGAAAACAAAGAAACCTACCTAGATTATTTATAGACTTCTTGTGAATATTTCCCCTGAAGAAAAAACAAAACTAGAATCATTCGCACAATCTATTGGTATTACTTACAAGGATATCAGTAATCTCAAACGTGCGTTCATTCATAGATCATATCTTAATGAAGTCACAGAGGGGGGAGTTCACCATAATGAACGTCTCGAATTCTTAGGAGATGCCGTACTTGAATTAATAATCACTGAGTACTTATTTGATAAATTCCCAGAGAGAAGCGAAGGAGAACTTACAAGCTTTAGAGCTGCACTTGTGAAGACAGAAAGTCTTGCGGAAACAGCAATGGAGCTAAAAGCAGGGGATTATTTATACATAAGTAAGGGAGAAGACCTTACAGGCGGGAGAACAAAACCTTACATCCTTGCAAATACTTACGAAGCAATATTGGGCTCAATTTACCGTGACCAAGGATATAACTCAGCTCAAGATTTTGTATCTAGAACCTTAATTCATAAAATTGATGATATTGTAAAATATCGTCTCGATATTGATAGTAAGTCCCGATTACAAGAGTTAGCGCAAGAAATCGTGGGAGAAACCCCTTCATATCAACTAGTAGAATCGGAAGGGCCTGATCATAATAGAATTTTCACAATGAGAGTTATGGTTGGACCACATGATTTTGGGAGTGGAAAAGGAAGAAGTAAACAGCTAGCAGAACAACAAGCAGCTGAGGTTGCAATCAAAAACTGGGATTCATTACTAAAAAAATATACTTTGAAATAGCTTGTGGTATAGTTATTGAGTAAAATTCATGTTATAATCTCCAGTCTTTTCAAATCTGAAAGCTGACTATATTTATATCTTAGTTGAAAAATAGTGGTTAAACTACGATTAAAACGACAAGGAAAGAAATTTCAACCACATTACAGAATTGTCGCTGTAAAAGCACGAACAAAACGTGATGGTGAATCATTAGAAGACTTAGGTCATTATTCGCCTATGTCAAAGGAATTAGTAATTAATAAAGACAGAGTAGAATACTGGCTAGGTGTAGGAGCACAACCAACCGATACGGTTAAAGGTCTTCTCATCAAAGAAGGTATTGTGAAAAAGGATAAAAATACAAAAGTATATAATAAACCACCAAAACAAAAATCACAGGAACGTGCTGCTGCTGCTGAAGAAAAAGCAAAGGAAGAAGAGCCTGTTGAAGAACCTAAAAATGAAGAATCTACTTCTGAAGAATCATCTGAGTAATGCAATCAACAGTAGAATTTTTACTACACAAACTATTTGGAGATGATGCAGAATTTGTGGTAAGCGAAAACATTACCGATGACAACATCACTACAATTACAATTGATTGCGAAGAAGAATATAAACCACGTGTAATAGGGAAGAGAGGGAGAATTATAAAATCTATTCACAATCTCACCGCGATCAAAGCAAAAAGAGAAGGAGTTCGAATTCGAGTTAAGGTGTCTGATTAGGCACCGTTCCTTCATTCTGCCCAAATGCTACCCCCGTCTTTCTTTCTATAAAATCGATCACATTCTGATCTGGAACCTCACTATACGATATAGAATCTAGCAGTTGCCGTTCCTGTTGGCTACTTTCGAAATCAAGAAACTGGTATTTTGATAATACTAATTCAATTGTAGTAACATCTGACTCTCCTATATCCAATTTCATCTTAGAAATGACAATAAAATCGTTTCCTTCATAAATTTGCGAGAGCATATTCCTAAAATTAAGAAGAGGCCCTGTCAATTCAAAACTAATTGGTATCTGGACTAATCGTAAACTCTTAGGTGTGTTTGCAGTGCCTTCAGGTGCGTTTGCTGTTTGAGAATCAACTAACACTCTCTCACGAACTATTGCATCATCTACATTAATCAAGTTTGCCACCGCTAAATCAGCTACTTTTTTCTCAAATGTAATCACTTCTGTTTTGGAAGTAGGAATAATAGTATTTAAAGTATCGAGTATCTGGTCATTTAATCCTTGCGAATTAGAAAGCTGCTCAAGATCTTTAAGCTCAGCTTGTTTTTGTTCTAAATTTTGATTAGTAAGATCACGCTCATCAACCAAATCAAATGTATTCCCGATTGAAGGGATTGTTACAAAAAAAAGCAATCCAAAAAAGATTAAAATTGCTAATATTGGTAGTCCATATACTTTAAATTGATCATCAAGAGATTTTTTACGTGTATCAATACCATGCTTACGTCGAATTGACTCCGGTGAATCATCTCTAATTTTATTGATATCAAATGCCATAAGATTATTAGTCTAATATTGTAAATACGAGTGTAAATAATATTCTATCCTGATCCTCCACATCAGAAACATTCGTAAGCTGAATTGCTTCCAATTTATCTGTATTACGGAAAATACGAGTAATATCTGCAACTGAAGCAGCATTATCTGCATGAGCAGCTATGAAAAATGCCCCTGTAGTCTCTCTTCCATATGAAATAATTTCAGTATCCCGACCTGAATTCTCGATGGCAGTCTGTACAATTGTGAAAAAATTCTCTGGGTTGACATCAAGTGTGACAATTTCTGTAAGTGCTCGAGTTTTCAAAACTAATAATGCTTTACGATCCTGTAGTAACTTGTAACTCGCAATTTCATCTTCCACACTGCGAATTTCTTGATTTATACCAGCAATATCGCGACGTATAAAACTACTAATTAGAATAAAAACTATCCATACAAGTACTGCTATAAGTGGAAATACTGCCGAAACAATAGAAACACGATCAAGCTTCACACGAGCTTTTTCTCGTTTCTCAAAAGTCTCCTTTGGAAGAAGGTTAAAACCGTTTTGCTTCATTGGGCAGTTATTATTTGTATTAGATTATTCTTCTTTTAAGCCTAAACCGATTGCTACTGAATATCCCATCGGGGAAATATGATTTCGTATATCTTCTACTTTCCCTTTGAGTTTTACTTTATTAAGTGGATCCAAAGTAGAAACCGGCAACTGGAATGTAGACTGCATATACTGGGGTAGACCCGGCAACAAGGCACCATTTCCAGAAAGGAAAATCCCTTGTGGCGAACCGTACGATAATCGCGTATCTATAAATCCAAGAATCTTACGAATTTCGTTAAGTACAACTTCTAGAATTGGTTTTATTGAATTATGAATTTTTCCTCCATCCTGCTGATTTGGGAGAACTCCATATTTCATTTTGTACTGACTTGCTTGTGCAGGTTGTAAATTAAAATCAGTTGCTATAGCTTTAGAAAATGAATCTGATCCTGTTCCTATACTTTGAGAGAAAACCAAACGTCC
>JAGQLH010000070.1 GCA_020429465.1 Candidatus Dojkabacteria bacterium
CATAAGGATCTATAATGAAAACCCACCGGTTGAACTTACAAGCATCAGATTAGACAAATATTTCAGGTAATAGGGTATTTGTCACCATGAGCCTGTAGAAGGGTAGACAATCATAAACTAGTAATTATATTTTTATTATTAATTAGAAATTACCATGTCACTCCCAACAAGAGAAGAAGCACAAGCTTTACTTGAAGAGCATGTAAAAGATGATTATCAACTGCACCACTCAAAAATGGTAGCTTTAGCAATGGAATCATACGCAACTGAATTCAATGAAGATCCGAATTTATGGTACATAACAGGTCTCCTTCATGACTTGGATTATTATGAATTTCCAAATGAACATCCAGGAAAATCCCTTGAGTGGTTTAAAGAATGGGGGTATCCGGAGGAGCTCATTCATGCAGTAGAAGCTCATGCTTTTAATTATAACGGGTTTGAAACTGAGCCACAAAATAAACTAGCAGCAGCACTCATAGCATGTGATGAATTATCTGGATTGCTACATGCATACGCAATTATGCGACCTACTGGATATGAAGGGATGAAAGTGAAATCGGTAAAGAAAAAATTGAAAGACAAGGCATTTGCTGCCAAAATTAATCGTGATGATATAGCGTATGGTGTCGAGAAGCTAGGCCTTGAAATGTCTGACCATATTCAAAAGCTCATTGCCACATTCCAAGAAAATTTGTAAAATTAGAAAAATCAAGTCGATTCCGCTTTCGGGAGAAATTTAGATTTTTTTCTAATCCCCTAAATTATAAACTAAGCGAATAATTATATGGGATCCAGGAAGGAACTAAGTAACACGAATAGAAAGATCGGAACTATTGATTATCCACTTTAATTATTAATTAATAAATAAATGGCTGATACTACTACCCAGGCTGCACCCGCTAGTGCACCTGCAAAAAAACAGAGAGGGGCACTATTTTACGTACTGGCAACAGCGGGAGCAATTTCCGCACTATTACTCTGTTGCTGTGCAATGTTTACCCTTGCTATGGTAACCAGTCCTGATTTTCAAGAAGGTTTTACTGAAGGATACTGTGAAGGACTTGCTGAAGAAGGACTTAGCTACGACGAGGATCCATTTGGTATTTGTCAAAATTATTAATAGCTATGGAAGAAACAGTTATAAAAAAACGAAAAGGACCAATGTTCTGGTTCGTTCTTACCAGCATTTTCTGGCTCATAATTATGGGAGTATGTGCAGGTATCACTTTTGCAGTCTTGGGCTCCAATAGAACTATTCAGGAACTTGTAATATACGAACTACAAACACAATTAGGACTTGTAGAACCAGGAGAAGAGATTGAACCAATTGAAGAACCTACAGAAAAAGAGCGAGAATTGGAATTACTTGTTGAAGAATTACAAGATGAACTTGATGAGTACAAGCTCCGTGAGGAACTAGAAGAGGAAATTCGAAAAGAAGTTGGAAAAGAATCTCCTACACCAGAACCAACTGAGGATGTAGAACCAACAGTGACGAAAGAAGCCACTTTGGAACCTACCAAAGAACCGACAACTAGTCCAGAATAAACGTTTAGAATAGGGGCAAGTAAACTCTTGTCCCTATTTATTTTCAATCGCTTCCCACATCCCCTTCTCGTGATTCCAAAGCTCTAGACCTTTGAATTGCAATTTATACTTATCGGTTTCTCGTTGAACTGAGCCCAAATAGACATAATCTTTCTCCTTATCAACAGCATAGAGAATAGCTTTAAGCATCATCCCCATACCTAGATTATTAGTATCTACATCCAATCTATAGAATGGGTAACAATAATGAAGCATCGAGCTGGTTTCAACTGCTACACAGTACCCAATTATTTCATCATCACGTGTATACACAAATAAAGAGGAGAAATTATGGTCTGTAGTAACAATTTCCTTTATTTTATTTGCGCTAAATGTAGAATCACCAAATTTTTCAGTGTAGAAATCTTTCCCTATCTTATGTATTTTCCAATCATAATCATCAATTTCAATAGGTAATTGTACCTTAGATAAAGCTAGATTTTCAGTTTTCCTAAGAATCCTTCTATTCTCACTTGTTAAATCAAAATTTGAAAGATTTATTCGTAGACTTGAAGTCTCATTCATAACTCCTTTTCCGACTCGAGTCATCACAAAGCCACGATTATATTCACTTTCTACGGAAGTATCTGAAATATCTACTATAGTTTTTTTATTGTATGATAGGTATTGCATATATATTTTTTAGTGTCTTCCCCGAAATCGCCTTCACGATCATAAACTCCAGCGGGAATTCAGTCAGATTTTGTACCGATTAAAACATATTCTAACGAGTATACTCGAACAAAGAGGTAGAAAATCTAGGATGAAACTTAAATAGATTCCCGCCTACGCGGGAATGACATAATTTTTACCTTATTTCCACGTGTTTTATCCTCCCTTTATTACCCGATACTATAGATACCGCAGTCCGTGGTACATTATAGTATTTTGCAAGTAAAGAAATAAGTTCTTTATTTGCTTCATTATCCACTGGTTTTGCTTTAAGATCAACTTCAACATCAATATCCTCACGAGAAATCTTATCTCGAATTTGTGATTCATTCTTGTTTGGATGTACCTTAACTTTTATCCTTTTCATTTTTATTTTCATACTGAGAAAGTACTTTTAAACGCTCAATTTCCTCTGCCAACATTTGCATATAAAGAGCAAGACCTACGTTCGTAATATTTCCATGTTGTTGTTTTCCAAGTAAGTTTCCTGCTCCCCTTATTTCTAAATCCCTACTTGCAAGTTTAAAGCCGGCTCCTAACTCTTGTGCATCCATAATAGCCTTAAGCCTCTCAATGTATTTCAATTCTTTTGTAACCTTTTTTTGAGTTTCTTCTGTGTCATCTATATCTCGGGATTTTACTGGCTGCTGAATATCATCTTCAGATTTTAAATTCTTACCTTTGTAGTATAAATAACAATATGCCTGCTTATCAGACCTTCCAACACGACCACGAAGCTGGTATAGCTGCCCCAGCCCAAAGTTTTGAGCATCATTAATGACAATAGTATTAACATTTGGCATATCAATTCCATTTTCAATTATTGTAGTTGCAATCAATACATCATACTTCTGATTATAAAAATCACTAATAACCGTATCTAAATCTTTTGGCTTCATTTGACCATGCCCAACAGCAAATTTTATGTCTGGAAGAAGGTTTTCTAGTTTGAGCTTTATCGACTCTATTGTCTGTACCTTGTTATGAACAAAGTAAGCTTGTCCACCACGTTGAATTTCTGTCTGTAGTTGAAATGCAATCTTTTCCCAATCTGTTTTTGTAACTACTGTTTTAACGGCACGTCGCTCAGTAGGAGGTGTTGCGATAATTGAAATCTCTTGGATTTGAGATAATGCCATGCTTAAAGTTCGAGGAATAGGAGTTGCAGACATAGCTAAGGAATGAGAGCCATACTGAAGCTTTCTAATTTTCTCTTTCTGTTTTACACCAAATTTTTGTTCTTCATCAATAATCACCAGACCTAGATCTTTAAACTCGACATCGTTTGATAAAAGCCTATGTGTACCAACAAGTATCACATATTCGCCTTTACTAGCTTTATCGAGCATTTCCTTATTTTCTTTTGCTGTATGAAAACGCGAAACGTATCCGACCTTTATCCCAAACTCTCCAAACCTATCTTTAAATACTTTATAGTGCTGTGCAGCTAATACGGTTGTAGGACAGAGCACAGCAACTTGTTTCCCAGTCTCTATAACCTTAAATGCAGCTCGCATAGCAACCTCAGTTTTACCAAATCCTACATCACCTACAATAAGCCTATTCATTGGTTTATTCTGTGCAAGATCCTTCTTTATGTCATCTATAGCAGTTAATTGATCTGGAGTTTCTTCATATGGAAATGACTCCATAAAATCCTGATAAAAATCACTATCTTCATAGGGGATTGCATCAATATTTTGTAGTTCAAGTTTTGCGTAGTGCTCAACTAGATCTCGGGCTATTAACTCAATTGCTTTCTTTGTCTTTCGCATCGCCGTCTTCCAGTGTCCCTTATGCAGCCTGGTTATTTCTGGATCGTCCTCTGTCGTACCTATATATTTCGTAATTTTTTGAATGTTAGCTAAGGGTTCAAGTAACTGGTCTCCCTCTGCGTACTCTATCGTAAGGAAATCCTGAACAATTTCTTCTCTGATTCGCTCAAAATTAACCATTCGCTCTTCAATCCTCGTATTTTGTTGCAGTCCTTTATACACTCCTATACCGTGATCTTCATGAACAACATAATCATCAATTTCAATCTCACCCTCAAGTTTTTCTAAAACCTTTTGAGCTTGCTTTGTACTAATTCGTTTACGTTCCCTCTGTAAAAAGAGCGTACCAAATAACTCTCTGTCGGTAACATATAGTATCTTGTGTTCATGCGAACTAAATCCAGCAGTATACTTTGCATTAGATTTATCTACTTGTGTGACATATCCCTTAAGTGAGTCAGGTAATTCCTTGCTATGGCCAGTAGCTATGGTAATATTCCAGCCCAAGTTATCTAATCTCAGTAATTCTTTCTCTAAAAGATCAAATCGCTTATAAAATAATTGTGGAAAATTAAAATCTAATTCAAGCACAAGCGGCTCATCAGGAACTGAATACTGACTAAACACAATAATAAGTGAGGAATTGATATCACTAGTCCCAGATGTTGAGATTTCATACCAATCAACCTTATCTTCAAGACGATTGCAATTACCAATTAGACAGGAAGATATTAGTGAGACACGTGTACCATATACTTCATCAAAGAGCTCCATATACTCAACATCATCCCCAAAATAAGAAATACGAACTGGATGCTCGTATCCAATTGGCCAGAAACTTATAACGTCGCCCTTTTTTGTCCACTCTGTTGGACTAGACACCTTCGGTACCTTACTAAATCCATTCTCTTCAAGAGTGATTTCAAGTCCAGAAAGCGTAAATGCGTCATTCCCTGTTCTAATTTCCTGAATACTTGAAAAATATTTTTGGATATCTGAATTATTACGCTTTGAGTAGAGAACAGAACTCCCTAATTCCGTGTGAATATATGAGAGGAAATCTTTTTGCAAATGAGATAACATGCCCGTAACATACAGAATACGAGAAGACTTCGACTCTTGTTTAAACGGATCCAGATTAATTGTTGTAAATAAGTTTTGTATATTCATAACTTTGTTGTCCATCTATGTCATTCCTGCAAAGGTAGGAATCTCTATAATTTATTCTCGACCTGTCCCTTCATGTAAACAAAACTTACCTCCTACACAAAGTAGGAGGCATAGTAACATTAGATGGAAACGTAGGAACAGCAGACTTTGCTATTCCTACTTAAAATTTAATCTCGTCGTCCACCAAAAATTCTAAGAATAAAAATGAACAAATTAATAAAGTCTAGATAGAGTTGCAATGCCCCATAAATCGCGAACTTATGTGTTTCTGTACTCAAACCACCGAATTGCTGAGCCATTAATTTCAATTTTTGCATATCCCATGCTGTAAGTACTAGGAAAATAGCAACACCTGCATAATTCACTATCCACTCTAAACCACTGCTTGCAAAAAAGATATTTACTATTGATGCAAGTATGAGACCAAATAACCCCATGAATGCAATTCTTCCAAAAAGTGAAAGATTTTGCTTTGTAGTATATCCATATGCTGCCACAATACCGAACATACCAGCGGCAATAACAAAAGTACTCAATACCGTTGGAAGACCATAAGCAAGAAAAATACCACTAAAGGTCAATCCAGTCAAAAATGAATATGCAAGAAATAATATACCCGCTACCGTAGCACTCATTTTATTAATGAAGAATCCTAGTCCGAAAACAGTAGCTAACTGAATTATGCTAAGAATTAATAAGATTGGTCCGTATGCAAGAATATATCCAATTCCGGTAATATAAAGTGCGAATGCGGTAATAAATGTAACACTCAAACCTCCTGCAAACCAGGCAAATGTAGCAGAAATAAATGTGTTTAGCGATAGTTCTGATAAAGGATGGTACATCCTTGAATCAGACTGCATCTGAGGAATATCCATAAAGATAAGTCTAAGAAATTACATTATAATTTTAGCACACTAATCGAGTCTGTGCTAATTCCATATTTGTCACACTGAGCCAGTCAAAATGTAACTTTTTATGGCACCCCAGCCTGCCACCATATTTAAAATAATGAAGCAGGCAGGCATTTTATTTCACTATAGTCGGAATGCCACTACTACTTTACCTCACCCCATTTAATAAATCAGGTATACACTCACTGGCAACCTGGGCAATACTAACATCGCTAACTCCACAAGCATTATGAATTACAACCCCAGTAATAGCAGTTAATACCATTCCCAATAAACCCAATTTAAGGGTAGCTTTTGGGAATTCACTATCATAAATTTTATCAATAGCTGTACCAGCCATTGCGCATAATATCGAAGGTAGTGCCTCAGATGTCTCTTCTAAAATACTAAATGATTCAGGGTGCTTTAATAAGGCCATGAATACTTGGGCTCCAATTGCACTAATAGTCATAGCCAATAAAACCTGAGCTCTGGATAATTCTAAAGGTTCCCCACTCATTTGCTTGCCCATAAATATAAAAAGCTCTCTCAAACACTACCTATATCAAATTTCTAGCTTATTTACTATAAACTCGTATCCCATGTTAACAATATCATATCCAAAAATATCGTTGATATTAGCACACACACAAACCCTGTGCTAAATATTTAAACGATTGAATTGAATTTTTCAAGAAAGCAAAACTCTTTTGTAATCTCAAATGAAAATTCTACTATAAACTCAATCAAAAAATATTTGTTCTACAAAATCAAGTGCTTTCTGCCCCATTTCGGAAGATAGTATTCGATCAGCATTTATTGATAACAGAATTATTGAAGAACAGAATGTACCTACTCCTAAAAGTAATATAGGTATTAAGGAGTTCCTTTTACCTCCTTCTCCTTCTGGCCATCCATCCCCACTTTCAATTAATCTTTCCTCGAACTTAGCAACCTTTGGATTACCAACTTGCACCGTTCCATCGTTTTCACCTACTTTTTGAGACAGAATCCTACGGTTATTTTCATCAATTATAGTTTCAACACCTCCAACCACAAGAGATCGTTGACCGGGACTTCTAGGTTCCATAATGTACTGGAAGGTAAATTTAATAGTATATTATACTATAGGGCTACCAACATT
>JAGQLH010000071.1 GCA_020429465.1 Candidatus Dojkabacteria bacterium
CTATTTGCGACTTGTATACTGATTAAGTCAAGCGAGATGGAATAAGAATAAAGAAAGAGGTTGGAATTTTATTCCAACCTCTTTTACGTATTATTTTATGTTTACTACTCGAGTCAAGCTCATTAGTAAGGCCCAATTTTTATTGAATTGGAGGTGGTGTTGGCGCTGCAGCCTGCTGTGTTGGCTGATTATTTACCCCCATTGGGTCGTTATTTTCCTGTGTGCCATCAGAAGCTACGACTGTTTGAAAATTTGTCTGTTGCTGTACCGGATCTGTATTTCCTAACGGTGGTGCTACTGGAGGTGTCATAGGTGCTGCTTGTGGTTGTTGATCTTGTTGCGGTGACGTTCCCATTGGGTCTACCTGAGCTCCATTTGTATTCATTTGATTTAGGTCTTGTTGTGATTGTACAGGTGCAGGTTGTGCTTCAGCTACAGTAGGCGTTGGTCCAGTAATTGGATCATGAGCAGGTGGAGCCGATTGTTCGATCGGATTGTTTTGTTGTTGATCTGTCGGCATTCCTCCCATTGGAACCCCTTGCATAGGATCTTGAGTAGCAGATTGTTGTGGTACTGCTTGATCGTTTTGTGACTGGGCTGGATCATTTACCACTCCCGATTCTTGCCCAGTAGGAGGAGTACTTGCTTGCTCCATAGTATTTTGGGGTTGTACTGGTGCAGCAGCAGGTTGCTGAGTTATATCAGCTCCAGGCCCAGGAGGCATTCCTGCTTGTTGCTGATTCATCCCAAAGTCCATTGGTTGCATTCCTGGTATTACTGCATTATTAGATGTTTGATTTGGCATCGTTGGCTGTTGCTGTGTTTGATCACTACTCAGTAAATCTGCTCCAGGAACAGGTGTTGATTGTTGTTGGGCTTCTGGTTGTATTGGTTGTTGTGCAGCTTGCATAGGATCCGTTGTTGCCTGCTGTTGCTGGGAATTCATATCAGGACTTGGGGTTAAAAATGCAGAATCTTGCTGTGTTTGGTTAGGGGTTGCCATTTGCATAGGGTCTGCAGGCGTGTTGTCAGTCATAGACATACTCATATCCAAACCTTGTGGAGGTGTCATCATGTCATTTTGTGGAGCTGTTTGATCCATTGGTTGCTGTGCGGTTGGGTCACTAGGAATTGCTGCACTCATACCACCGGATTCTGTCTGAGTAGTGGCTGCAAGGTTCCCTCCATTGTTTGGGGCAACTGTTTGTGGTTCTTCTTTTTTCCCCTTCATTATAACTACCACCATGAGAGCTACTACGGTGACAAGAAAAACTCCTAATGCAATAAGTATATTGGTGTTACCCAGTAAAGTCTGTAACATTTCGAAAATTCAATAAAAAATATGTATCAATATTTCCATTTTAGGGAGAAGATCTAGGGAGGTCAAGCTTTTTT
This sequence comes from Candidatus Dojkabacteria bacterium, assembly GCA_020429465.1. Classification (GTDB taxonomy): domain Bacteria; phylum Patescibacteriota; class Dojkabacteria; order B142; family WJKM01; genus JAGQLH01. The sequence continues at coordinate 1,396 of JAGQLH010000071.1, forward strand.
TAGGTATTACAACAATGCAAGTAGCAAGATTTTTACAATGAGTGTGTAGAGTAACCTATCCTTATGTACCAGTAAATTATTTCTCTTTTATTATAAGGTGTTGGATTTTGTACCCAAGTGCTTCGACAAGTTTGGTTCTTTTTTCAGTACTTTCATTGAGTTGAGGAATCTCGGGTTGTTCGAGCTCATACCCACAATTTGTGCAGTATTCCCAACTAAAATCAGTTATGATATTACACTGCTCACAAATTCTATGGAGAAGAAAACCGCAGGTACCACAGAAATTATCATTTTCTCGGCAAATTCCATCACATTTAGGGCAGACTGTTGCTTTTGCCTCAATCATACTTAGTGTGTGTTCTCGTTCATATTCCTGATCATCATCTACAGTGTGTTGTCTTCTAAACATTGTGTAGGTGAATAGAAAAATTGGGAAAAATAGTATTGCCATAAGTATGAGCCACATTTTTTGTCGGGGATTTGTATAGCGTTTCCGAATGTCGATAATAACAAATACCAATGGTACTAGGTAGACTCCTACGATGACTCCTACAAAAAGTACATCCATTAATAATTGCAACTCATTAGGATGAAGGAGGAATAATGTTTCAAAAAATGCGTTCATACGCTGAATCGTTAAACAGAATTAGTGATAGGTGGATTATAGCAAATTCGATCAGAATCTCGAAAATTCTTAAGGCGTTCGAGTTGCAGTCGGGGTAGCATCTTGTGCAGCAATAGTCGCTGCTGTATTAGGTGTCGGTGGAGGTCCGTCAGATTCCATTGTAAAGTACCCGCCTGGGTACCGATAATCATCCAGAACTCCGTTTGCGATTAAAATTACCAATTCTTCTGTAAGTTCCTGATCACTATAATATTGGTCATACAGATGCTTTAAGTGAGGGAAATTAATACCAGCAGGATAATCTATATTAGGATCTAAGCCGTCTAAGAAATCAAATATAGCTGGGAATTCCTGCTTTACATCAATAGTTGGGGTAAGTGTAGCGGTAGCTTCTGGTGTGGCTGTTACCTGTGCTGGTACACCAGTTACCAATGTGGAATCTGGATCGACATCATCCCTGCATGGAATATTAAATATTTTTCCTGGGTGAATTATGACAGTAGTCCCATCTCGTTCATACACTAATCCATTAGCACTCATTAATTCATCTAATGTAATTCTGTATTTTTGAGCAATGCTGAATGCTGTATCTCCACTTACTACGGTATGAATAGAACATGACCCAGCTGGAATTGGTGTTGACTCAGCAGATTCTGGAAGTGCTGTAGGTGTTCCGTTTTCTGGTTGTGGAACACCATTTGTATCTGCTTCTTCTCCGCTTCCACAGGCAGCTAGAGAAATCAAAGCTGTTCCAAGGGCAAATTTTCCTTTGTTCCGCCATACTTTTCTAGGAATCTCTATAATCCAATTGATTGGGTTATTTACAAATTCACTAATACCATCGTGAAGGGCATTTCCTAGCCCTGCTATAAGATCCCAGTTTCTTTTGAGTCGATAATATTCTGCTGGTGTTGGTTTAAATAAAGCCATCTAAAAAAATGTTAAGATATTCTGATTATATCACTATCGGCTGGAAAATTGCTAGTTCGATTTGGTTGATTGTTTTTGTAGTTGCTATAATTCGAGACTTTTATATAATACTAAAAGAGTCTGTGAATTTTTACTTTGTGTGGTATGAAACAAGAATTAGGTATAGTTATATCAAAAACTGGAAGGGAAATCCTTATGGGGGTTGTGGGAGGTTTAGTAGGGGGATTTCTTCCGGGTACTGGAATAGAAGATATTTTTATTGGGATAGGTGCTGGAGTTCTTCATGAATCTTTCAATAGAGTCTCAGGTAATCATGCAAAATTAGCGCAATTCCTTATCAAATCACTAACGTTGCCACTTATGTATCCTAATCAAGCAGTAGAATCCGCTATTTTTGGTGCGGTTTTTGCTAGTAGTATTGAGCTTATTCGAGCAGGTATTACTCGTTAAGAGTAGATAGTTTTTTTGAAGCTCTTTCGAGAATTTCTTCAGGTTGGCAGAGTGAGATTCTAAAATATCCTTCTCCATTCTTTCCAAACGCCACTCCTGGAGTTATGAATACGCCGGTTTTTTCTAAAATTTCGTAGGAAAGTGATTCTACATCATCTGAATCTGATTTGCACCAAACATACAATGCACTTTTTGGCACAATTGGTTTAAGTCCAATGCCTTCTGCCATCTTTACCACAATATCTCTTCGTTTCTCATATACTTTATTCCTTTCATCGATCCATGATTGTGGTAGTTGTAATGCTTTTATAGCAGCGATTTGTAAAGGCAAAAAGATTCCAGTATCAATATTACTTTTTATCTTTAGCAATGCTGAAATCGATTCTTGATTTCCAACTGCCATACCAACTCTCCATCCAGCCATATTCCATGTTTTACTAAAACTATTAAATTCAATTGTTCGATCTTTTGCGCCTTTGAGCTCAAGAAAGCTCGGAGCTTTATATCCGTCAAAAGTTATATCTGCATATGGATTATCATGGGCGATGATGAGATCATATTTTTCTGCAAAATCTAGAATTACTTGGAAATCATCTAAATCAGCAACAGCCCCAGTGGGGTTATTTGGGTAATTAAGCCAAATCATCTTTGTCTTATCTGAAACCAATTCTTCTAATTGAGCGATATTTGGGAGAAAGTTATGTTCTTCTTTTAAATCATATCGAACGGGAACTCCCCCAGCCATAAGTGGACCAGTTGTGTATACTGAATAACCAGGATCTGGGATAAGTACTTCATCACCTTCGTCAATAACAGCAAAATGAAGATTTGCGAGTCCTTCCTTTGAACCAATCAGGGGGAGTACTTCCGTTTCACCATTGATTTCAACGTTGAATCTATTTTTATAATACTCTGCTATTCCTTCTTTAAGCTCCAATAATCCTGCGTATCCTGCATATTTATGTGTAGACTCTTTTCTACTTTGTTCTATGAGTTCAGAAATAACACTTTCTTCTGGAGGGAGATCGGGACTTCCAATACCAAGGTTTATTACTTTGTCACCAGTTTTTTCTTCGTAAGCCTTTATCTTTTTATTAACTCCTGCAAAGAAATAAGCTGGAAATTTATTAAGTCTGTTTGAAAGTTTCATAGTGGTATGATTAAAAAATTTTATAGTGTTTTAATTTTTCTACGAATCTGTGCATGTTTGGATCTAATTTACTTAGTGGGGACAATTTAGTTTAAAACTGCTTTACTATATTAAGTTAAACGATGAATAACTACTAATAGTAAGGAAATAAAGAACGAACCAAGTTGGATTCCCGCTCCTATCTGTCGACAGGCAGGTTCGCGGGAAAGACACCGGTTACGTATCAATATATTCTCCAAATGTGTATGTTCCAAGTACTCGTACGTTACGTGTATGTTTTAACATTTCTGTTAACGCACTTTTCATTTTCTCATCACTTAGACCTGCCTCTAGATCAACATAAAATCTGTACTCCCATGTTGTATTTAAGATTGGGCGACTTTCGATTTTAGAAAGTGAAATTCCAAGGTTGGAGAAAGATTCAAGGGCTTTTACCAGGGTACCTGGTGTATGTTTTACTTCAAATTGCACGGTAGATTTATTAGTATCCTTTTTATATTCCTCTTCTCTGCTCAGAACAAAAAAACGAGTGTAATTTTTTGGATTGTCCTGAATCTTTTCTTCGAGTACTTCCATTCCGAATAACTCTGCAGCTAATTTACTTGCAGCAGCAGCATGTGTTTTATCTGCTTTTTTAGCAATCATCTCAACTGCAGCACCATTATCATGGTAAGCATGTGGCTCAAGATTAGGATGTTCATGGAGAAAGTCCTTTATTTGACTCAAGCTTACACGATGGGTAAAAACATCAGTTAGTTCTTCAATTTTTGTTCCCGGTAAACCAATAAGGTGAAAATTAATTTTTAAATACAATTCTCCAATAATATGAAGATCGTAATTAGTCAGATGGTCATAATTTTCAAATATCGAACCATGAGTTGAGTTTTCAATGGGAAGGACTGCATAGTCCGCATTCTGTTCTCGAACATCATCAAAGAGTGCTTTGAATGTCTCTCGCTCTCGTAATGTTATATCCTCTCCAAACATATGCTGAGCAGCAATATGTGAATATGATCCTTTTGTTCCTTGTATACTGATTACCTTTTTAGACATGTTGCATTGCGTTTATAGTTAGAAATTTTATAAGAATTTATGTGTCTAACGAGTCCTTCATATTCATAGATTATGACAGTGTTCCTCTAATTTTTTGGAAACAGAGTGTAACGAATTTTTATACTTTTTTAGGACTTCGCTACAGTGTGGATTATATCTAAAAATATCTTTAAATAATTCAGTATCATGTTGGACACTTTCTACTGCATCCATCAAGAATTCAAATGATTTTGTATCGATAGGGGTGCGTGCGTATTTTGAGTCAATGATCGATTGAGCAACTAAGTGGGTAAGGAATAACGATTCTGCTAGGTATCTGTCGTGTGTATCTGCATCTAGTTTTATGATCGATAGCTTTTGTTGTTCCAAAAATGAAGTGATTTTTTCATATAGCTGAGGTGAGAGGTTGCTTTCAGAGATTACAAACCGTAACCCTTCGAGTGTATTACCAACCTTTTTATAGCTGTACGGTCCAAACATTGGATGGGTTGCTATATAGTTTATTCGGGTTTCAAAAGATTCCAATATTTTGATGGGATGAAGCTTTACCGAATTTACTTCAAAAACAATTGTTTCATCTGATAGATATTGGACGGCCTTTTCCATGGTCTCTTTAAAATGACGAATTGGTACACATGGAAAAACTAAATCACATGCACATACCTCTTCAAAAGGGAAAAATGTTTCGTTATCAGTTATATTAGTTCTCGAACTAATACGTACTATGCTTTTTGGAAGTAAAGTATCCGCAAGGTGGTGGATGAACTTTCCAAAATCTCCGTATCCAATTATTCCGATTGATAAATTTTTCACAGAAGTTCTTTGGGTTTGAAAAAGTGTAACGAAAAATTATTGGAAACATTGTACCACTTTTAAATAAGGTGTTTACGTGGCCCAGAATAATTACTAAACTGTATACAATATTTATGTATTCTCTTTCCTTACTAACTATATTTAGGTCTCAATGAATAAAAAGACGCGAAATATAATAATCTCAATATTAGGTATGCTTTTGTTAACTGCAGTATTGGGGACTTTTGTTGCATTAAATTTAGCTCCCGGCGATGATACGTCTCCAGATGTTATAGATGCTGCTGATGATATTTCCGGACTTTCACTTGATGAAATGTGGACTTTAGGATGTACAGAAAATAGTGGCTATGAAGTAGAGGTATTGGGTGCTGGGATGGGATCTGATGAGCAAGTAACGAACAATCCGCAAACTATTTCCATAAGTAACATTGATACTATCGAATTTATGTTTGCTCAAGTGGTTGTGAATGGCGTAGCGGAAAGTACTGTGCCTCCGGGGAGTGTAACGATTTCGACACCTACTGAACAGCAGGTACTTGCAACACCAACGAGAACGGATAAGGGGTTTATTTATGAAGCTAAATTAGATCCAGGGGCGCAAGTTATAGCGGATATTGCGGGTGAAGGTGTCTTTCCACGGCATACACCCCGGTCTTTGACGGTCTATGTATTTAGAAATACAGGGACGACAAATTACTCTGCAGGAAAACTTCTTATGAAGTA
>JAGQLH010000072.1 GCA_020429465.1 Candidatus Dojkabacteria bacterium
ATTAAACTTAGCTCTTCTCAATTCTTCTACCAAAGAGGCATTAGCACTATCCACTACAACAGGAGTATGCCCTATCCGCTCTCTAAGTTTAATAATACTCTCAGCTAAATCCGACTGTGTCAGCCCCTTTTGATAGAGGAGTTCATCCCAGTATATATTATTTTCGAATCTCCCAATCTCAACGACTGCGGATGGATTATTGAATCCATAATCGACACCAAAGTAACAATCAGCATTATTAGGGATTGAATCAACGACATTATAGTTTTCAAAGACTTGACCTTCTAATCCACGCCCCCACAAGCCCAGTGCATTGACCCTAAACTTATCAGGGCTTCTTTCTTTCAAGTAGTTAAGTTTATCAATCCTCTCTTCACTAATAAAGGTATTATTCCAATACCCCATATGATAGATGCTAACGTCCTTCTTAGTAGAAGGCACAAACATAAATTTACCGTCGGGTCTTTCATAAGTCTCTTTCTCTGGGAAAAAATAATTTTCAATCCAGCATTCCTTATCAGGATTAAATGAAAGAACCTCTTTTGTGCGTTCGATTTTTGAAGAACGTAAGCCGAGTGAAGCAGTTATATAATCATCTTCAGTAATCTGATTAGCTTCTTCAAACCAAGCGTGTGTTGGGTCCTTTAGTGACTTAGTTTTGTCAGCAATATCTAACCCCCTTGCCATTATCAATGAGTTAGGTCTATGCTTGTAGCGAATCTCAAGACGGTTCTGATTGACTTCAAACATATCTGTAAATTCGAACTGGTCTATTAAGTCAAGGAGCTGTGCAAACTGTGATACTCTTATATCTCTAAATACTTTACGGAACAAGATAATCTTACAATAGTCTAAACTCATAAACTCAATTAAGAATCTTAGAGCAATCTCGTGAGACTTAGCACTATCACGACCACCATATACAATCCTTACTCGTGAATCATCACTATGAAAAGGGATATAGTCAGGATTAAAGCAAGTCCTATCAAATTCAATTATTGGAGTCATCATTTGACTCATCTATTTTTGCATACTCTTTAGTAATCTTATCCTTCAAAGATTCGGTTAATTTTGGCAACGCCACTCTAATCTCTGGAATACCTTCGTGTTGATTCTTAATAATCTCATTCGGTTGATCGTTTACTTTCCTTTCAGTATCTATAACCTTAGTCATGGAATTTGCTGATTTTACAACCATTTCATGTAAGTCAGAATAAGACACATTATCTAAGTCCACATTTCCGTGATTAACCCTTGTAAGCAATTCTCTAACAGGGAGCATAAGAGCAGTTGACAATGCCCTTGTGCTATCAACATGTCTTTTTTTCATTGCTTTCAGAGTTTTAACAGTCTCTTTTTGCAATTCCACATCGATATATGCATCATAAGCTTCTGCCCTTTTAACCCATTCACAAGGCTTAGAATAATAAGCTACTCCCATTCCAGAAATACCGTGAATTTTGGCAACTTGTTCATGTGACCTTTTGTAGCCCATATCCCTATATGTAGTAAAGAATGTAAAACCCCTACTGTTTTCGTCAGGATGTTTCTCCCAAATATTCTTTGGGTATTTTTCAGGGTCTAACGGTAAATGTCTATTCGCATCTTCTTTCATATTGTCAACTCTCCTTCAAAGAACTCGAGAGTAATAACCTCCCCATTTCTTTTGACTTCACATTCTACATTGTTATCTCTACAATAACGTAAGTATCTTTTAACAATCTCATCAGCAAATCGAGGTTCATACTCCATACCATTGCAAATTCTATTCATTTGCTCAGCACAAATCATAGTAGTTCCAGAACCCAAAAATAAGTCGAGTATTAACTCACCCTCTTTTGATGAGTTCCTTAATGCTCTAGCTGCCAATTTGACAGGCTTTTGAGTAGGATGAACATAATTAACATTATGGTCTCTATCTACTTCCCAAACATTATCATCCATTACTTCAGCAGACCATCTTCTCTTACCATCATGAGAATTACCAGTTACTGAATCCTTACCACCAAATAAACAAGGTTCATATTTTTTACGATAGTGAGCATAGGTCATAGGAGCTACTTGTTTAACCCAAACAATCGGCACACCATCGAAAGATAAATCATTAAGTTTAAAAGCTGTTGTAAGTTCATGGAAGTATTTTGAAGCAAACCAAACATAATAGTGTGCATATTCAATTGAATGTCTTTTTGCAAGGCTAATAAACTTGAATAAGAATTGAGAGTAATCTTCATCAGACATTGAGTCAGCCCATTCTGAACAGTATTCATCTGCCCAATTGCGACCTCTGTTTTCGGGTCTACTTTCGTTGAATTCAGCATAATTTATGTTATAAGGTGGGTCTGTATATACTAAGTGTGCAAGCTTGCCATTCATCAATTTCTCTACATCATCATCATTAGTAGAATCTCCAACTAGTAATCTATGATTATTAAGTTCGTACAAATCTCCTCTTTCAGAATAAACAATAGTACTATTTGATTCTTCTAATTCATCTTCAATCATATCTCCAATTGGAGCATTCCTACCATACTCTAATTCAGCACGGTCGAGGAGTCTTTGGTCTATGTCAATAGTCTTAAATAAATCTTCATCTCCGAATATATCTGATAAGTTAGATAGTATCTCACCTAATTTATAAGGGTCTGCATCAAATCTTAATTCATTTGTTTGGATTGCGATTCGCTGAGCTTCAGCAAGTGATATCTCTCCATGGTCGTATGCGATTACGTGAGTAGTTCCAATTATTATTAAATCATCGAGCCTGTGATTTCCGTTAACTACTTCGTAATATCCAGTCTCTAATTTGCGAACGTGCATGGTTTCTATTTGCCCATGTCTTTTTAAACTCTCTTGAAGTTTATTAGAACGTTCTGGATTCTCAGTCTTATAATTCCATTCAGCTTTTACAAGTATTTGAATTGGGAATATCTTATAATTTTTAAATATCCTCTGCTCGGTATCTGGCAAGTTTGCAAGGTAATCGGCAGGTACTTCTCTTATCTCACTAGTCAGTTGGTCTAAACTCATTAGTATACCTTAATTATTAAATTCTTACACAAGTGCAAAACTGTAAAAATAGGTTGTCAATTTGCCCCACATAACGTGGTGCAATTCGACCCACGTAACGCCCCACGTTACGCACCATAACCCAACAAAACGACTTCATAGCTTTGCGATAATTAAAAAATAGGCAAAGCGTGAAAAAGACAATCTATATACTCGATTATATTATGCCACAAGGTTGGGGCGGTGTATCATTAGCAGATATCCACGACCAAATGAAAGGGGTTAAAAAGGATGATGAAGTAGAAGTCCTTATTAATTCAGGTGGTGGTGATGTTTTTGAGGGTATAGCTATCTTCAATTATTTAAGAGATTATAACACTACTACACGCATAATCGGACTAGCTGGTTCGATTGCCTCAATTATAGCATTATCTGGAAAGAAAATCTTAATGGGTCCTGCAGCTACTTATATGGTTCATGAACCTTGGGGTATGGATGTGGGAGATGAGGCATATAAAAGAAATGTAGCTGACCAACTCGCAACTATTAAAAAAGCAATGGTTGAAGCATACCAAACAAGAATGCCTAACAAATCTGAAAAAGAAATCCTTGACTGGTTAAAAGTAGAAAAATTCATTACAGGTAAAGAAGCTAAGGCATTAGGTCTTGCAGATGAATTTAACATCAAGCCACAAGAAGGAAATTACAGTAACACTCGAACAGCAATGAGAATTGCAGCCATGGTTAATATGGATGGCTCACCAACAACAGAAAATAAAACTACTATTATTAATAATGAGGTACCAGTTATGGTAACACAAGAACAATTTGACACCTTGCAAAATGAATTCAACAACAAGGTAAATCAGATTAATACTCTTAACTCTTCAATTAGTGACTTTGAAAATAAAGTGGCTAATCTTGAAAAAGAGTTAAAAGAAGCAAAGAATGAAGTCTTAATATCTAAGATGGAGACTTACACGGCTGAAGAAACGGCTTTTGTTGACAAACTAATTGAAAACAAGCAAGTCGAAGCTACTCACAAAGACTTCTTAATCAATGATTTAGTAGATAAGAGATTGGCTTCTAGTCAAGACTCTTATAACAGTACTAAGGATTTTTTAAGTTCAAAACCTGTTAATCCATTAACTCAACCACAAGCAACCAATAGTAAGGCTGGAGCTACAGTAGGTGGTAAAATAGACAAAACTGATTTTGAGAATAAAGACAAAGCTGATCAAATATTAGCAGCTGCAAGAAAGTTAGCTAAAGATGAGGGAATTTCATTACCAGAAGCTCTTGACAGATTGCATGACAATACAACTTCTGAAGGAGGTGAGTAATGAGTAACGCAGCTATAAGACATAACGAGCAAAAAAGTAAAATCTTAACGGCCTATGCCCACGGATTTACTCAAGCCGAGTTAATCGGTACAAAGGTATTACCTATCGTAGCTGAGACACAGAAGAACTTAGAAGTTCCTATATTCGGACAGGACTCTTTTGTTGCTGTTAACACTGAAAGAGCAGTAGGTGGTACACCAGCAGAAGGTACAAGTGAAAAGGTTACGACGACTACTGTGAATCTAAAAGAATATTCTTATTCAGAGAAGATTGACAGACTAGAGTATGAAGATGGCGACACATTCAACTTGAAAAAGTCTAAGTCTAGAAATGCTTTACAAAAAGTATTGAACGGACAAGAAGCAAGAATTGCAGCAGCAGTGAATGATTATGCATCTTACGGTTCTGGTAGTAAAGAAACGTTAACATCAACTGACCAATGGACACACGCAAGTTCAGACCCTTACTCTCAAATCATGGATGCAATCGCATCTGGAAGAAGTAAGTTAGGGGTTGCATTCAATACATTAACTATGGGTCCAGATTCTTGGAACGCATTAATTCAAAATGTTAAGTTAAATCAAAAGCTTTCAGATGGAAGAGTTGGTTTAACAAATATGAAAGCAATACTGCAACTATTAGACGGTATTGAAAACATATATGTTGGATATGGAGTTAGCAGAGTAGGTACTACTAATAGCTTCATTTGGACTGATAATGCAATATTATCTTACACTACAACTAACAAAAATCCTAATAGGTTTGACCCATCATTTGGATTTACATTCCAGAAGAAAGGACATCCTTACATTACTGAATCACAAGACCAGCATGGTAACATTGACTATTTCACAGCATACTTACAAGATGCTCCGACTATAGTTTCTTATGACGCAGCTTACATTCTAAAAGACACTAACGCATAGGATTGAGAAATGAAAAAAAGAATTTACACAACAATCAGATATGACGGTAAAAGATTAGAGCCAGGTACATACGAATTCACAAAAGAATTTCTGGATACTGCTAATCCTGACATCTTTAAAGCACCAGTTAGTAATGAGCCAGTGGATACAAGTTCTTACGAATCAGCTATTAGTGAATTAGAAGCAAAGCTTAAAGTTCAAGAATCGACAATAGCAAAGCAAGAAAAGGAAATTGAATCTTTAAAAACTCAGCTTGCTGCTAGTGGAGGCAAATAATGTCAACATCAGAAAATACTTTATGTAAGGTACTCAAACCAGTCAGAATTTATGGCGTTGGTTATAAAGAAAACGACAAGGTAGAGGTTCAGAATCAACATCTGAACCACTATGGTAAGAGTATAGAGCCAATAAAAACGAAAACGAAAACAGAAACAAAAAAAGAAGGAGATAAATAATGTCACAAAAAACACATTATCCAGCAGGTGCAATAACCGAAGTCCTAACAGGCAACGTATCGGCACATAGCTTAGTAGGATATGATAGAAAATTTAGTGATGACGATGATGCAGGTTACTTAGGTGTAACAGGCGAATACGATCAATTATCTGGCGATACAGTTTCTTTATACACTAGAGGAATTGTATTGATAGCTACTAGCGGAACAGGATCAGCAGGTAATGCACTAATCTGTGCTGCCAACGGAAAAGTTAAGGCACAAGATGGGTCAGAGTTCGTAGTTGGCTACGCACTAGATGATTTTGTTAATGCATCTTATGTAAGAGTGAAATTAGCATAATGCCTTATATCGATTCTGCATATATCAAAGCTAGAGTGGACGACACTACCCTAAAAAACCTTACAAAGGAAAGAGGTGGTGCTGATGCAATAGATGAAGCGGTAATAGCTGCTAAAATCGCAGATGCCCAAAGTATTGTTGACTCTAAAATCGCAAAAAGATATACGACTCCAGTCACTTCTCCAAGTGACAGGTTAAAGCAGTTAACATTCGATATAGCATTATACAATATTTACAGAATACATAAAACGCACAAGATGGACGAAGAAGTTAAATTTTCTTACGAGCAAGCTCTAAGAGATTTAACTAGAATCGAAGACGGAAAGAGTGACTTAGTTGGGGTGAGTGAATTAACAAGCTCACCCAACAAAGTCCTTGCTTATGTAACAACTAAGACAACAGATTTGAAAATGAGTAAATCAGTATTGAATAATTACAGATGATAAAAGAGCAAAAACAAGCCTTAGTAACAACACTTACAGATGCTGGATTTACAAATACAACTGTTCTTTCAAAGATATTTCCAAAATCTATAGAAGAAGCAGAGCAATTGGCATTAGATGCAACCAACTCTGAAGCCACTATTTATGTTTGTTATTCAGGTAGAGATTGGGGAAACACAGCAAGAAGAAGAGTAGGACCTCCGGGTGGAGAAACAACACTGCAATTTTCTTTGTTTATATACTCGCCTTATGTCGATACGGCAGAGGATAATGACATTGAGGTATTAACAGATAAAATCGCAGAAGTTCTATTTAATAATGATTATACATTATTGAGTGACCAAGCATCTCCAGTTCCAACTTCGAATGGAGACTTATATGAGATTATTTTCAATGTAAGTATTAAGAAGAGATATAACGGTGGGACAGTATAATGGAAAGAATACTAATAATTGACGATTTTATTACATCTCGATTAGCTGTAAAGATTAGAATTAAGAGCAAGTTCAAAGATAAATTTATCATTGATATGGCAGGTAGCATGG
>JAGQLH010000073.1 GCA_020429465.1 Candidatus Dojkabacteria bacterium
AATTCCCCTTCAATTAATCGAGTTGCAAGTTCAACATCTCCTATTTTGAATATAACCTGATTCTTTTCTGGAAGAGAGTAGAGCTCTATTTCATCTTTTTCCGAAGAAATGTCTCTTATTATTTTCGTTACATCTTGAAGTGATCGTGCAGGAATAATTTCTTTAAAATCAGTCTCTGGTCCTTCTGTTATATCGAGAACCTTCTGAGATAACCTGAAACCATCAACCCCTACAAGAGTAAGTTTTCGCTTAGTTATTTTAAAAAGCAACCCCGTAAGAACAGGTCGTGCATTGTCTGAAGATGCCGCAAATGTTGTTTTCCCTAAAGCATCAGCAAAATCAAGGGCATTCAGCGTCGCTAGAGGTTGTCCACTTGCAATCGGTATACTAGGAAACTCATCTGACGGTATTGTAAAAAACTCTGCATTGTTATCCACAGAGTTAACAACAAATCGTTGACCATCTGTTTTCAATTCTAATTTCCCTGGTTTTAGTGAATTAACAAATTCGTAAAGGATTTTTGCAGATACTGTTATTTCTCCTTCTTCTTCAATTTCTGCACCAATTTTTGCATGTACTCCTATCTCTAGGTTTGTACTTGATAGTTCGAGTACTCCATTAGATGCCTTTAATAATACGTTACTCAGCACAGGGATATTAGGTTTGGAGTTTATGGCTTTATTTGTATGAACGAGTGCTTGTGCAAATTTTTCCTGGATAACTTTTATGTTCATAAGGTGCCTAACTAATAGTATTATATATAAATAGTATTCGTAGTAGAGAGTGTAGATACGTTGATAAGTATCGGATTCTATCTCATTATATACGATTTCGAGATTAAAAACTTTGTGTATATCTTTGGAAAACTTAGGATAACTTTTTTCATCTACGAATTCATCTCGACACGAAGTTGTTCCATTTGCTCTTGGAACGATTTTTCTAGTTCAATCTTACTTTGGATTTTATCAACAGCATGAATAACTGTTGTATGATCTTTTCTATTGAGTGCATGAGCAACGTCTTCTAGTTTATACCCAAAATCTGTTCGGAGTATATACATAACAACTTGTCGGGCAAATGCAATGTCTGCTTTTCGTGTTCTTCCAAGAATATCTTTAGAGGTGACTTGAAACTCTTTCGCAACAACTCTCATGACATCTCTTGGTTTAATTTTTTCACGCTTACTTTTAATATCGGTCCCTAAAATACTTGCCACTTCTTGTGGAGAAATTTGAGAACTGTGAATTCTGTTATAGAGCGCAATTTGATGTAAACTTCCTTCAAGCTTTCTTATATTCTCAGTAACATTCTTTGCCATGTGTTCAAGAACATCATCCGGGAGGTTAATATTGAAGTCTGAACATTTCGCTTTTAGAATTGCAAGACGAGTTTCAAAATCAGGCTTCTCTACCTGAATAATCATTCCTCCCTGAAATCGAGAGAGAAGGCGTGATTCGAGATTATGGATTTTTTCAGGAGCTCGGTCTGAGATCAATATAATTTGCTTATTTTTGCTTCTCAGGGCATTAAAGGTGTTAAACAGTTCATCTTGTGTTTGTTCCCATTTAGAAATAAGTTGAATATCATCGAGAATCAGTAGATCTAAATATCGGTATTTATTTCTAAATTCATTTGTCTTACCACTTTTAATAGAAGAGACCATCTCATTCAAAAAGTTTTCACTTGGTTTATAGAGGACTTTCCTACTTGTCTTCTTCTCTAGTAATTTTATACCAACAGCATGAGCTAAATGAGTTTTTCCAAGTCCTGTATCTCCATGAATGAACAAAGGATTATAAACTGTCCCTGGATTTTCTATTACGGCTAAACTTGCTGCTTGCGCAAGTCTATTGGAGGGACCAACAACAAAGTGAGACAGAGAAAAATCCGGGTTAAGATTGGATTGTGCAACTAAATCGTTAAAGTCCATATTCACACCAGCTCGGACATTTAAAAGAGATGATTGGGATTGTTCCTGATCACTTTTCGAAACAGAAGGTAGTGCTTCGTTGGCAATTTCTTTGGATATGACAAAATCAAGATCGAGGTCTTTTCCAGCTACATGTGAAAGTCTGTCTTGAAGCAATTCATAATATTTTTTCTTAAGCCAATCTGATGCATATGAATTTCTTACCCCAATTATTGCTTTTCGGCCATCAATTGATTTCAATTCTGTAGGAAGAAACCATGTTTTAAAATGTGGGGGAGAATCAAGTTTTACCTCTATCTGAGCCAAGGTAGTTTTCCAAATTTGTTCAAGATCGTGAGTTTTCATGTATACGCGGTATAATGAAATAGATATGTAAAAATATGCATAAGAAAGGGCAGATTGTTGCTAAATTTTCAGTATGCAAAGCTACTGAAAAAGCTATTATTGAAAGCAGATAAAGAATAGCGTATTTGTGGATAACTTTCAATGCAGCAAAAATTTTTTATCCAAAAATCGACGTCTACAAAAGCTTAATTATCACTCATAGAAGTAAGAATGAAAGGTAATCGAAACACTACCGAATTGCATAGAAAGAAAATTCTTCAAACACCCAAGCGTGTTATTCTCTTTCTTATTCGTATGTACCAAAAAACACTATCATTTGATCATAGTTATTGGGGGAAGCGAACTTCGTATAGGGTATGTGTACATTACCCCAGTTGTTCTGAATATGCATACGGAGCAATAGAAAAGCACGGTGTTTGTAAAGGAGTTATTATGGGGTCGATGAGAGTGTTGCGTTGTACACCATTTGCTCGGCACAGGTATGATCCTGTTCCGGAGACATTTATGATTAAAGCGAACCCTGTTGATTCAGAATAGTTAGAAAATTTGTAATGTTGCACAGATAGAACCAATCACATCACCAATTTTCGGCATTCCTTTTGTAACGAAGTATGAAGCACGATCTTTAGAAAGCACGAAATCATGAGTAGGGTCTGTTTCTGGTGCGACGACAAGATGGCTTGTATATTTTAGCTCTTTTGGTAATTCATATACATCTTCTGATAAGACACAAAAAACCCCCTTTTGCTTACCGGTTATTGTTACGTCAAGAAGAAGCGCTTTTGTTTTTTTCTGTGAGGTAGCTTCTGGATATTGGATTTTTACAGAAACATATTCAGGTTTTTTTTCCGATTTACAAATTTGAATCCCTCTGGCTTGGTTCATTTCTTTTTTTATGTAGCCCTTACTTTTTAAATTTTCTAGATGTTCGTGTACAGTAGAAATAGCCTTTAAGTTAAAATGATCTCTTATCTCCTGTAGTGATGGTGCATAACCATTTTTTACTGTAGTATTTTCAATGTAGTCTAAGATCTCTTTTTGACGTTTCGTCAGTGGTAACATCATATTTTCGGGGGCTTAAATGTTAGATAATAAGAACATGCTGAACAGTTTCGGGTTTAAAGCTAGTTGGATTATAATCATTTATACACAGTATCTTCAATTATTTTTTTTAGAAAAATGAAAAAAGGAGAGTATTTGCAGGAGCAGGTTGGTGAAAAGCTTCGTCAAAAAAGAAAAGAATTGGGAAAATCACTTCTCGATGTTGAAGTAGAAACCAAAATTAAACAAAAATATATAAAAGCATTAGAAGAAGGAGCGTATGAGGTCTTTCCAGCAGAGGTATATATCAAGGGATTTTTAAAGAATTATGCTAAGTTTTTAGAGCTTAATCCAGAGCTTATTCTTAAACTTTATCGCAGAGAACGAACAAATGAGAACACACAGGAGACGCTTCAAGGTGCCGACAGCAATAGGCAGTTAACAAGTAGAAAAATTAGAGCAGGTCAAAACAGAAAAACATGGGTTATCATAGGGATTTCAATTATTCTTTCTTTCGGATATTTTGCATTTCGAGTTTTCATAACTTCACAGACGCCACATTTAGCACTTATAGAACCGATTCAAATAACTGCCCCTACTGAAACAGAAACCAGAATTGATACCGAAGAAGATTCTGTACAGTTACGAGGAGAGGTTGGAGTAGGCAATAGCCTATTCGTGAATGGCACAGAGCGTAAAACATTTGGATTACCTGAATTTAGTATTACACTAGATAATCTGTCTGAAGGAGAAAATGAGTTTATTATAATCACAAGAAACCAATTCGGAATAGAAACCGAACTATTTATAATAGTACACAAAAACTAATTGGTGGCTAGTTCTTGCAGTTGTTCCCACAAATTTTTCTCTTTCTTTGAAAGTTTTTTTGGAACCTCAACCAGAATTTTTACATAATGGTCTCCATTTCCACGACCTTTAAATTTAGGTCCAGCTTTTTCTGAAAGTCGAAACACTTTACCAGGTTGTGTTCCAGTAGGTATTTTCAATGTTATATCGCCGTGAACGGTTCGAATTTGAATTGATCCACCTATTGTTGCAGTTACAACATCGATAGTAGTTTCGGAATAAATATCGTCCCCTCGGCGCTCAAGTTCTTCGTCTGCTGAGACATCAATGTTAATAAACAAATCACCAATCCCACCACCTCTCGCGCCAGCATTTCCACGTTCTCTAAATCGGAGTGTTACACCATCAGGTATCCCGGGTGGAATTTTAATAAGAAAATCAGTTTCCTTCGTTGTATAACCATCCCCAGAACACGTAGAACATTTTTCATCAATTTCTTCTCCTGTACCTTCACACTGAGGGCAAACGCCTTGTGTTTGGATTTGTCCAAGGAATGTATTTTGAACTTGTCTAATTACTCCTGAACCTGAGCAACGAGTACAGGTTTTTTTACTCGTACCGTCTTTGGCTCCTGTTCCATCACATGGATTACAAACCTCACGACGTTGGTAATGTATGGTCTTTTCTACACCAAAAATAGCTTCATTAAAATCTAGCCGAAGTGTTGCTTCAATATCACTTCCACGTTGCTGTGGACGTCTTCCTCCATATCCTTGCTGTGAAAATCCTCCAAATCCCTGTCCACCAAAAAACTGACCAAAAATATCATTGAGATCTTCTGGATTAAATCCCTGTGCATTAAATCCACCTGCACCGCCCCCGAATCCTTGTGTCCCTGCATGGCCAAATTGGTCATAAGCTTTACGTTTTTGTTCATCGCTCAATGTATCATATGCTTCTTGAACTTCTTTAAACTTGGTTTCCGCATCTTCCGCTTTGTTTTTATCGGGGTGATACTTCTTTGCAAGCTGACGGTAGGCTTTTTTAATTTCTTTTTTATCTGCGCTCTTAGATACTCCAAGAACTTCGTAGTAATCTCGTTTAGACATAATGCTGATTAGTAAATACAGAGAGTATTTTAGCAAAGACAGTATTCAACTGCCAAATTATTATCGTGGTTTTTAAATCAAAAAACTGCACTCAGACTACAGTTATGGTAAAATCTCACAGTTTAATACCACTTCTTCATTTTTTCAGAAAGGATTTATATGTCAAAAAGTACGTACAATTTATCAAGACCTCCTATTATTGCCGTCATGGGCCATGTTGATCATGGTAAGACTACATTATTGGATGCAGTTAGGGACACAAATGTACAAGAAGGAGAAGCTGGAGGAATAACACAAAATACCCGCGCTCACGATGTTGTCTACGACGGACAGCATATGACATTTATTGATACCCCTGGTCACGAAGCATTTTCTGGAATGAGATCGAGAGGAGCACATGTTACTGACATTGTGTTACTTGTTGTTGCGGCAGATGATGGTATTCAACCACAAACTATAGAATCAATTAAATTTGCTAAGAAATCAAAAGCGCCTATCGTAATTGCGGTAAATAAATCAGATCTACCTGGAGTTGAATTAGAAAAATTGAAAAGCCAATTTGCACAACATGACGTTTTAGTTGAGGAATACGGAGGAGATGTTCAAATGTTCTCAGTTTCTGCAATAAAAGGTGACGGTCTCGATGAATTATTAGAAGGATTGCTTCTACAGGCAGAAATTTCAGAGTTAGAGAAAAAGGATCCAGAATTTGGACATGCACAGGTAATCACACTAGAATCTAAAACTGATGATAAGCTTGGTTCAGTGGCACTTTGTTTAGTACAAGCTGGAGAAATAAAAACAGGAGATGTTCTTGTTTTCGAATCCCAAAAAATTACAGTCCGAGCTATTCTAGACGAATACCAAGAAGCATTAGAAGTTGGTACCGTATCAACTCCAGTGTGGATTGTTGGGTTGAATGAAGTTTCACAGACGGGATCTATTGGGTATGCTGTAGAGAGTGAAAAAGAGGCAAAAGCAGTACAAAAAGCAATAGAGCAAAAGGAAGAAGAAATTGCTGAAGAGGAGGATGGTGAAGAAGGTGAAGTCGACGATCTAAGCATACTAGCAGGGTTGTTAGCCCAAGAACAAAAAGATGAAGATCTTAAGAAGCTCAATGTTGTTGTTAGAACAGATTCACAGGGGACCCTTGAAGTAGTTGAGCACGAATTAAGAAGTCTTAATACCGATGAGGTTCATGTAAATATCCTTTCGAGTGGAACAGGAGCAGTCACACGTAAAGATGTGGTAACAGCTAAAAATGCACATGGGATCGTAATTGGGTTCCAGGTTCCTATTCCATCAGATCTAACACCTATTATTCAGGATGAAAAGGTACTCGTTCGAATTTACAGCGTAATCTATGAATTGATTGAGGAAGTCCATGATGCAATGTCTGGATTATTAGAGCCAGAAGAGATTGAAGAAGAAGTTGCAACTGCAAAGGTTAAAAAAGTTTTTGAACTAACAAATGGAGACTTAGTTGCTGGATCGGTCGTTGTAGAAG
>JAGQLH010000074.1 GCA_020429465.1 Candidatus Dojkabacteria bacterium
GCAGCCATGTCAGGAATTTTAAATAAGAGTTAAAGTAGTTTGAAGCGATCACAACATATTAAAAGTTTCCTTCACATATCTTGTGATAACCCCATGAGCAAAAAGAAAAACCCAGTCCCTGGGTTCTGAAGTGCTATGTATTATACATGGAAGAATAAAAAATTTAAATGGTTAACCCTTACTTTTAATTTTCAACTACATGTATAAGCACGAAAATCTAGTACCACCCTACTAAATTGGACCCAACCCAATTTCTAAGACTTTTCCTTCATTCAAAAATTTTTCAGCCGCATCATTACGTGCCTTAATAAAGATCTTATAGCCTTCCGACAACATCTCTTTCACTTCGTGCGTCTCGTATGCTTTATACCGCACTGGTTTAGTATATGATTGAAATCCACGATTTATCATCATAGTTTCAACTATTGGATTTTTAGTAGATGCAAAAATCATATCAACACCTCGCTCCTCAGATAACTGAATAAGCCTATCCGCCATCATCCTCCCAACCCCCCGACCTTGGTATTTGGTTTCTACAAGTAACCCAAAGAATGCCAGAGTCATCCCATTCCCCACTGTCTTTACCCCCCAATTCCCATCAGCTATTAACAAATCTCCATCAAATACCATAGCTAGCATATCTGGTTTATTATAAGAATAATACCTATTTGCTTCATACACTTCTTTAAAATCAGGATACATTTTGGTGTTGAGATCAAACATTTTTTCAACTTCCACTTGAGTCAACTCAAGTGGAGATTTAACAATGATTTTAAATTCTTGATCCATAACGGTACGTAGTATTTATAGAACTAAAACTTGGGATAACAAACCATAATTATCTCCCCTGAGCATAAAAGAGAGGCTCAATATGTCGCATATCATCAGTTGGCTCCTGATTGGATATAGACTCAATCATATTTCCCCCAGCAATATCTTCGAATGCAATTACCCATTTATCCCCGTGTTTATTAAATATACACCCAGGAAATAGCAAATGGTGATGCCACCCTTTGTTTTTAGAATTTAACTTCTTGGCTTTCTCGATAATCGCTTTTACCTGCCCCGAAGGCTCCACTGACGTCCCACCTTTTCTATCCTCTACCACTTGATCACCATGAAGCATCTTCAATAATTCTTTACCTATATTCATAAAAGGCACAGTCGAGTAGTTGATGTATGCTATTTGATCAGTTATATTCTCAAGAATCAAAACAAATTTAGATGAAATATTAAACTGACAGTCAGGAGAAAGAATATGGAAATGCCAGTCCTTTGCCTTTTCAACAAAGTCATTAGCAAGTTTTTTTATTTGATCGAGGGTAACTTCTTTCATCTAGCTATACCTTTATTCGTACAAAATAGAATTCATTTTCTTCTTGACCTACAGCCTCAAATTTATGAATTGCACCTGCTGGTATAATAATAACATCTTCTGGACCATATTCAACAACCTCATCCTCGCAATAGAATTTACCGTTCCCCTTCAAAACCACTCCTAATTCGTCATGATCATCATGGGAATGCCAGTCCCAGCATTGCCCAGGCTTCAAGAATCCTTTGGTCATTGCATCAATGTTATTCGTATGCAGATCTTCCTTAGTAGCTAGAGTTTTACGAGAACCAGGTAAATTATGCGTACCTTCCAGGGGAATATTTTGAATATGCTTTAGTTGAAATTTTTTCATGAGATCTCAAATGATCTAAACTTTTTTCATTGAGCCACTGTCTAACACATTATATACTGATACAGAGAATAGATGTAACCCTTCAATAATCAAATGCTATCAATAGTAATTCCAACACTTAACGAAGAAAAGTACCTTCCAAATTTACTCAAAGATCTGTCAAAGCAAAGTTATAAAGATTTTGAAGTCATTGTATGTGATGGAGAATCAACAGATACTACCGCATCAATTGCAGAAAATGCAGGCTGCATAACTGTCTCTAGCACGCAAAAATCACCGGCAGCACAAAGAAACTTTGGCGCATCAATTGCTCGTGGGGATACTCTTCTGTTTCTAGATGCTGACACCAGTATAGCTTCGAATTGCTTCCTTTCTGATATTCTTCAAGAATTTACCCAGAGAAACCTCTCTATAGCTAGCTTCAAACTTCACTTTACCTCACCAGAACTTAAATATAGATTCCTTGAAAAAATATACGACTTACTAGAATTTTTAGGACGATTCACCCACCCATCATGTCCTGGAGCTGGCATACTTGTATCGTACAAAATTCACAACAAGATCAATGGATTTAACGAACGCATGCTCGTGGGAGAAGACCATGAATATGCCCTTAGGGCATCCAAAGTGGGCAAAATAGGACGTACAAAATGTCATCCATTAAATACATCTGTACGCAGATTTGAGAAATACGGATTCTGGAGGGTGCTTACGAAATGGTCCTACCTCCTTATTCGCTACATAATCTCTGGTAAATTAGAAAAGGAAGTGATTACATATACCTATGGAGAGCATTCATGATGGCGCTGGTAAAAAACTTGCGTAATAAAAACAATAATGGAAGAATAAGATGTGATTATTATGTAAGCTACTAAACCCATTGCATAATCAACACATTTTTATTCTATGCAAACTCCTATGAAGATCCGAGCCTTCCTATGGTTATCAATCGATGCACTATACTCACTAATAAGTGGAATAACCTATGTACTCATCAGTTTCTTCATTTGGGAACAAAGTAACTCAATTAACCTAATCCTTTGGTTCAATGTCATCATATTCCTAACCTTGCTTTGTAATAGTTTCATATCTGGATTGTTTTCTGTTGTTGGTTCACCCAAGCTTAGTTACCTGTTGAGCATCACCTCATTCACAATCACCGCGTATTTTGTTTACACTCTCCAGGAAGAAACACATCATTACATTGTCTTTATTTCAATCCTGATTGGTCTTGTTTACAGTTTTCTTTACACAGCCCGCCCCCTTATTAATAGAACATTAGTAGATAAAACCCACTTTATCTCTTACAATTCCATAAAACAAATACTCTTTTCAGTAATAAGTGTTAGCACTCCATTAATAATTAATTTAGGTTTACAGTTTAAGTCTTATACTGAGCTACTTTATATTTCAATGTTTGGCTTTTTTACACTATTACTACTTTCACTACTCTTTATACCAAAGACCAACCCTTCCCAGAGGATAATCATACATAAACTTCTTGCTAAATCATTCACGAACAGTACAATCAAAAAGATCTCACATATTAAATTATCAAATGGAATTGCATATTCAATGGGATGGGGATTACTCAATATCCTTGTACTCGAACAATTAGGAAGTGTTTCAAATTGGTCTTATATTTCAATTGCAGGAGCTATTGTTGGAATACTTATATCCTACAAACTGAAGTCTCTTGATATTAACAATACCTCCCTTTCTCGAATGATCATATCTACTAGCGCTATGTGTTTTGCAGTATTACCCATTCTCTTGGTTGTAAATTTTACATTAGAACTCTTTATTATCTTCATGCTTGCCAAAGTTGCATTTGAAAAAGTTACTAACATAATTTCTGAGAACTACATATACTCCATAGAATCTAAAGATCATCATTTTGAGGAGAAACAGATCTCTTACCAAATTTTTAGCGATATTTTTATGTCACTAGGCCAGTTAGTACCGGTAGCTATTTTATTTATACTACCAGAATCTTTACTCTCAACTACTACGCTAATTATTATGCTTACCCTTACAAGTCTAGCTCCCTACCTAACATCAAAATCATACTCAACCTACTTTCAGACGATACAAGGAATTGATGAATGACATAATTCTATTTGTGATCATTACCAATGGTGTTTATAATCAACTATCTATTACTTCATAACTATGATTTCACATATAAACCAGAACGAAGTTTCTTACACTACAAATCAAAATTCAGACAAGAGACGGTACCCTACTAAATTTATTATTGTAGCGATTGTAAGTGCATTCTTAATAGGTATAGCTTCCTGCTTCGGTCTTTGGAGTACTATGAACAAAAACACACCAACTTCTGTAATCCCCACCCCAACACAAACAGCTACAACACCTAGTCCACTTAGTAGCCCCACAGCTCAAGTAGATGTATGCCAAAAAAGCTATGAAGAAATAATCACTTCTACTGAAGGTGACTACGGTGAATGTACACTTGAAGAACAAGATCTTTCTATTTGCAACGCAATCCAGGATAATCCAAACCAACAAAGCACACTTGCAATCGAATTAATTCTAGATTCATCAGGCTCAATGTCCGAATACATAGGAGGTCAAGAAAAAATGTCAGTAGCTAAATCAGTTCTAACTGATTTCATGCAAACTATACCTGAAGATGTTTTAGTTGGATTACGAGTATACGGACATAAAGGATCTAATCTTGAACAAGATAAGAATTTATCCTGTTCTAGCTCAGAGCTACTCTACCCTATACAATCGCCAGATATCGAATCCTTCACGAATGCTATAAATTCGTTTGAAGCAACTGGCTGGACTCCAATCACTGACTCGCTCGAAGCTGCTGTGTCCGATTTCGATTCAATCAACGATCAAAATGCAACGAAAGTTATCTACTTAGTATCAGACGGAGTTGAAACATGTGATGGTAATCCTATTGCCACCGTAAACAAGCTTAAGGAAGAAGGATTCGATGTTGTGATTAACGTGGTTGGCTTTGGAGTTGATTCATTTGCAAGGGGACAATTAGAGGCAATTGCAAACATAAGTGGTGGTGAATACTATGATGCAAAAACTTCATCTGAGCTTTCTGCAGTATTTGACAAAAGCATCAATGAATTGAGATCTGAATCTCAATATAAATTATGTGTTAAACGTGAAGAACAACAATTTAGACTCGCAAATGTACGGGAATTTCAACAATACTCGCTTTGTGTTCAGCGTATAGCTTCTCGTGAACGACTCGATGCCCAAGCTCTCATTTCAGACTATACTGACACACTAACAGACACATGTATTGAAACTATGCGAGATCTAGTAACCTCCCGTGAAGACTATATTGTAGAACAATCAGAAACTAGATACGACTTAGATAATATTATAACTGAGAGTAAAATTAGAGAAACTGCAAACACTGAGCTGGTAATTAATTAACCTATTTAGATACCAAGGGTAGGAATGATCGGTATGGATATGCCATAAGAAAAATATTGGGGACACTAGATTTGCCTTCATTCCTCATCATTCCAACCATTTCTAGGTTAGTTTTATCGCTATTTTGTGGTAATCTCCAGAGTCGTGCAACTATTGTTGCCGCTTCTCCAACTGCCATACTAGTACCTGTGAATCTTGTATATCCACCATCTACACTATCTAGTGCCTGAACTCCTTCCCCTACCCAATACATAATGTCATCGTCCTCCCCCCCACTCCCGGAGAAACCTGACTTTTCCCCTGAAGGTCCAATACTTCCTACAGGAAGTACCCCTGGACGTTCATGATGTGTCCATAAATTTGAAGGACAAGTAATACTACCTGGCCCCCAGTTTGATACAGAAGGCATAAAAATTCCACCTGAATCTACAAATGCACCTAATGCCTGAAATAATTCCTCATTATCACAGCTATCCTCAGGTACCCCAGTAATTTTAGCCATAGTCACAATGTCAATACCATGTTCCGTTGCATAGTTAAATACACTAATGAGTGCCTCTACATGATTACTAGGAAAATTTTCATTTGGCGAAGTATCCATACACCATACATTAATTATCCCTTCATCATAAAATTTGCTATTAAAAATGCGGGATAGTACAGGAACAGCATGTCCCGTTCCTCCAAAGTCGTCAATTGTAGGAGAATATTCTCCCCCATAATTAAATCCAGGTGGCATACTTCCGTCAGCCATAAGACAACCTAGAACAGATGCATGCATTATATCGACCTTCTCATCACCAGGTATCGATTCAGGAAAAGGAATACCATCCCCCATACCCGCCAATTCTGGTCCATATTCAGCACTTGGATCAAATTCAACTATATTTCCCGATTCATTATCTGCGCGCGCATCATAGGGAAGAGTGAGGGTCACACCTAACAGAATGAGAAGCAAAGAACCAATAGCTCTATATTTACGGAGTTTTTCAAATGGTTGATTAGATCTTGTTTCCATAAAGTATATAGAGAGAAAATAGTATTAATATTATAGGATATTTTTATAAAAGATCAAAATAATTTCTAGTTTATATATGAATGGTTTTAGAAGATTAGCATCACTAATTAAATGATACTACGAAAGAAAGATCTAATGTGGTAACTCTACCGAGAATCGCTACCTGCCGACAGGTAGAGAAAGCCTTGGGTGAGATTTCAATCAATACAACAAAAAAAAAACTTCGACAAAGTCGAAGTTTTTTTGACCCTGCGCGAACCCATGTCGAACCCTATCCACCTCGTATTCGAAGAACTGAAGCAACTTATCAGACTCGTCGATTTTGAGCTCATGTCATTTGATCTAAATATTAGTACATAATCTATTTTTTCCATCTACCTAAACTAGGTAATTGCATTTTACCTAACCAAGCCATAACCTTTCCCTTTAA
>JAGQLH010000075.1 GCA_020429465.1 Candidatus Dojkabacteria bacterium
GTATTCTGCATATGGTTCATTTTCTGCAAGAGGCCTATCAAAAGTTCCGGTAAATCTTCCAATAAGACTTTCAAATCCTTTGAAAATGGTATCTCCAAATTGTGTAAGCGAATCTATAAATAATTCAGAAGCGACACGTGAAATCTGGACTTCAACTGAATTAACTCCCGCATCATATGAATTTTCTTGTTCTAATTCAGACAAACTAACAAAATCAAATCCTTTATACACCTCACGGATATCTCGCCCTTCAAATCCTTCTGTAGATAATGGATTAAGAAGTGAGAGAAGATTGAGACATCCAATTCCAGAACCTAGCTTTTCTAATGCAAACTCCCCAACTACTTCATCATTATTGCCATAAAATTTTACTAGTCCTGCATGTTCATGGGTAGAAACAAAACCACCACCTCCAACAGTACGTGAAAGCACTGCACAAATTGGATCATACGGTGTAGGGGGAAAATCACGATTTCCAAATGAATTCCTACTAAGATCCGGTTCAAATGGTTCTGCAGCACCAAAATGGTTAAGTTGTGGAAAGCTTTCAACCTGTGCTGTGATTATTTGATACCCTTCATATGCTCCTCCAGTCCCAACAGGTACTAATCTATGCCATCCGCTCACTTGATCTGAAGAATCAATCCGTTCACATGTTTGCATTTCATACGGTGCAAAAGCCTCTTCGTAATACACTGCATAAGGTACCTCCCGTACGTCTTCCACTATTGGCTCTTCTTCTTCAGGAGCAGGATCTTCTAAAGAAATATCACATTGTGAAATTGTATCTATTTCAGATTGAGAAAGTTGGTGGCGTTCATATTCACTTCCATCTTCTGCAAATGGTGTGAAAAAGTTAATAGTAGATACATAGGGGTTAGCAGCTAAAGCATCATAGGCTTCCTTTAAGCCATTTTTTTGATCGGCACCAAAAGGACCAAATTCAGTTACATGGAATTCAAAGTCACTCGGAACGTTCCCATTGATAAAGTTTTCATATATTGGATCAAAGCATTGATCGGCTTGAATTCCATTTACATTGTACGTATTACCACCCATGCCGTCCAAGATACCAAGATCTCCACCTAATCCCTCTATAAACGAAGCAATGAATTCTGTCCTATTTCCACATCCATGGTAATCCATATTCCAAATAGGACCTATTACAGAAATTTGGTCTCTCAGTTCAGGCTGATCAGTTAGTTGGCTATTTACCTCTATAGCAACCTGGCGAGTATATCTACCCACCTCTTGGAAATATGCCAAGAAACGAGGAGTTGTATCTATGGGGACTGCATCCGAATCAAGAATTGCAGTATTTTGTGTTACCCATCGCTCAGAAATTGGCTCATTTGGACCAGCTATAAATACGAATTGTTCATCGGGATCAAGATTATTTGCCAAACTAACAATAAAGTCTGCAGTATCGCCAGGAGATTTAAAATCAGAACAGTGATTAGGATCGGCATTTTTATAACACAGGCGAATAATAGGTAATAGTTGATTATCATTCGCGCTAGAGATAAAGGATGCTGTCCGTGAAAAATCTCTGGCTGTAATAACGGTTACGGTTGAGCCAAATTTACCAGCTGCAGTTGTAATAGCATTTTGATCAAGCTCTGATCCTGGATTATATCCAGCTTTACAAACTGGTTCTTGTACTTCTTGAATAGGAATAAGTGTTTCTGATTCGGTAGGAACTGATATATTTTGCGATATCGTTGTATACATTTGAGCATCTTGAGTGTCTTGGGATTCCAACTGCACACTTCCTGCTGCCATATACAATAGAGAAAGAACGCCAAAACCAAAGATAGCGAGCAGTAAACTACCATAAACTGGGTTGTACGTTGTTCGATCGGAATTCATACTTCTCTAGTATATCTTCTTATGCAATTGATTGAAATATAGATGACGTATTTCGGTAAACTTGTTATGATTTTTTATGTCACATTCGCCTTATACCTGGACTCGAGAACATCTACATGATGTACTTACGTCAAGGTTTCTACACAATAATGAATATGTTGAAGCTTTCTCTTTAATCGATAGAGCAGATTTTGTTCGTGAAGAAGATAAAAATCACGCATATGACGATAAAAAACTTCCCATAGGATTTGGCCAACACATCCCAAAGCCTTCTGTAGTCGCACAATTAATAGAGGCACTTTCACCAAAAAAAGGGGGATACTATTTACTTATCGGTGGAGGATCGGGATACACTGCATCAATTTTAGGAACTATAGTAGGAGAAGAAGGTAAAGTTTTAGTTCTAGAACGTGTATTGTTCATAGTTGATCAATTGCGTGAAAATATTGCGCAGTATCCAAACCTTGATTCCATTGTTTCAATTCAATTTAAAGATGGTAAAGATGGATTTGTAGAACATGCACCATATGATGGTATTCTTTCAGTTATTGGGTATCCTGATATCCCAGAAATATTGATTGAACAATTAAAAATTGGTGGGACGTTAATTCTGCCTGACACAGATTACACACTCCAGATTATTACTCGAGAAACAAAAGATGAACTTGTCCGTGATACTATGTATACTGAATTATTCGACAAGGTTCAATCGGGTGTTGAATAAAGATATTTTTTATACCGTCTGAATGATTTCTTCAAAATATACTGAAACGATTTCATCACCTAAGTTTTTAAACTTCTTTCGTACCTTTTTAAAATTGAGAACAGAAGAAGAAATTACTAAGTTCCTTTTGGATCTTATGACTATAAAAGAACTTGAGACATTTGCGAGTAGATGGCAAGTTGCTGAAATGTTGCATGAAGGACGACCGTATACAGAAATCGAACGTCTTACTGGATTAAGTTCTGCAACTATTGCTCGAGTTAGTGAGAGTCTTCAGTACGGTCATGATGGCTATAAGATTGTTTTTGACCGGTTGAATAAATAATTAGCATACGCTCCATATTACATTAGAAAATTATAACTGCTCATGATACTTTCAAATATCGATATCATTACTAGTGTTAAAAAGCGTCAGATCCAGATAGTCCCATTCTCCAAAGATTATGTCTATCCTGCTAGTTACGCATTCCATGTTGACGAGAAACTACTTCGTCCTATTGGTAATGATTTGATTGATTTTAGAAAAGGTCTACTTCCAGAATACGAAGAAATAACGATGACCCAGGAGCATGGCTATGTTCTTCAACCAGGTGAATTTATTTTAGGACAGACACACGAAAAACTAACGCTCTCGGATTCGCTTGCTATGGTTATTGAAGGAAGAAGCTCACTTGCCCGAGTAGGATTAGAGATTGTTCAAACATCTACATTCGTAGAACCAAACCATACCGACTCTATCATTACACTTGAGCTGAAAAATAACGGAAAAAGTCCATTTCTTCTCTATCCAGGAATGAAAATTGCAAAGGGAATATTTTATCGACTTGAATCCTCATCAGTGCCTGATTACAATCAGGGTACATATATTACTCAAGATGAAGTAGAGCCACCGCACATAGCTGAGTATAGACAGCTTGCATAAGTTATCCTTTATTACTAGTTTTATAAATTAATAGTGGCAAAATTCTTTCTAAAAGATAAAATTATAAGTGTGATTGGGAATTTGACTGTTGAAGAAATTGACAAAGTTACCATGCCCGATCTTAATGAGCTAACCCCCTACCAACAACTAGCATATATTCAGACTGCAATACACATGGGAAGGAAATACTTCATTGGTCTTAAAACTTCTGAGGATTATGACGTAACGAGATATGGAACTTTTTCGAAGTTTCTCATGAGAGATACAGATGATGCCTGGGAATTACATGACTCAGCAGGATTGATTCCTGGCAAGTATATTCACCTTCCTCCATTACTGACGAAAGAGGTTTTTATAGAGCAGATGAGTAAACGTTATGCAGATAATCAAGATGTAACATCTCTGCTAACACAGCTCTAAACACATACTAAAAATCTAAAATTTTTCGTGAGAATTTAGAATACTCCACGTTATATAGTAATGTCTCACCTTACTTCTTTCTTTTCTTACCATGAAAAGCATTGTATCTCTTTTTCTCATAGGAGCATTCTTTTTTGGTTGGTTTAGGTTTGGAGATGCTAATCAAGAAAGTGTTCGTATTCATGATCGCGACAGAATACATTGGGAAGATACTAGCCAGAGTAACAATACCCAAAACAAACTAAATTACCACCACAAAAAGGCACACAAGTAAATCTTTTTTGTACTGCTAGTTAAGTTCCTGTTTTAGAATCTAAGAATAGATTTATGTTGTATACTTTTCTTGACTTAAAGTACTTTAAGTTTTTTATTATATAAATAGTAATTTGTAGTATGTGCGAAAACACTTAGAGTTAGTTAATTTTTTATTTATTTACGTATGAAAGCAGCAATATTTAAAGGAAAAGGGAAAATCGAAGTAACAGATATTCCTAAACCAGAGACCAAAGACCCAACCGATGCGGTTGTTCGTGTAGTACTAGCATGTGTATGTGGTTCTGATTTATGGTATTTTCGTGGTATTTCACCACATCCCGAGAGTACAATAGGTCATGAATTTATAGGAGTTGTTGAAAGTGTTGGTAGTGATGTTAAAGATATTTCAGTAGGAGATTTTGTAATTGCTCCATTTGCCTATAGTGACGGAACATGCCCACACTGTGAAGCAGGATTCCAAACAGCGTGTACACATGGAGGATTCTTTGGAATGGGTAGTGGTGATGATGGCGGGCAATCTGAATATGTACGCGTACCACAAGCAGATGGAACACTATTTAAGGTTCCTGGCTCAGATTTTTCAGAGGATATGTTAGCTTCATTCCTTGCACTATCTGATGTAATGGGGACTGGGTATCATGCAGCAGTTTCAGCGGAGGTTGAAGAAGGTGATACCGTTGCAGTGGTGGGAGATGGTGCTGTTGGTCTTTCAGGTGTTTTATCAGCAAAATTGTTAGGTGCCTCTCGAATCATTGTTCTTGGAAGTACTCATGAAAATAGACATGATCTTGCAAAAGAATTTGGTGCAACAGACATAATTTCAGTTCGCGGTGATGAAGCTGTAGCAAAACTCATGGAACTTACCGATGGAATCGGTGCAGATGCAGTTCTTGAATGTGTTGGAACGAAAGAAGCAAATGATACTGCATTTTCTATTGCACGCCCCGGCGCTCTTGTAGGGCGAGTTGGAGTACCACATCATGTTGAAATTCCAGCAGAAGCTACATTCTTTAGAAACGTAGGAATGAAAGGTGGGCCAGCTCCCGTGCGAGCATATATTCAGAAATTATTTGATGCGGTTGTTCGTGGTGATATTACCCCAGGAGATGTTTTTGATTTTAAAACTGATCTTGATAATATCCAAGAGGCATATGAAATGATGGACCAGAGAAAGGCTATCAAATCTCTACTTCGAGTTAGTACAATTTAATTTATAATTTAAAATACAATGAAAGTAATTAAAGCCGAAGACCTGAAAACTATGCCAGGACCAAAAGATTGGTTTACTGGTGATGTGAAAGTTACCATGTTATTCCCACCTATTACATCTGCTCGTGCAGCTGGTGCAGAAGTGACGTTCCAGCCAGGTGCTCGAACTGCATGGCATACACACCCTTATGGACAAACACTTATTGTGACGTCAGGAACTGGATGGATACAACGAGAAGGAGAGGAAAAACAGGTAATCACTAAAGGAGATATTATACAGTTTGAACCAGGTGAAAAGCATTGGCACGGTGCTACATCCGATACTGAGATGACACACATTGCAATACAAGAGGGTAAAGATGGTGTTTCAGTCGATTGGATGGAACATGTAGCAGATGAAGATTACCTCGGGTAGAAGGAAATCTAGAACCATGTCATTATCGTATAACTAATTATGGTGCAAATGGTGTCTAATTAGAAGAATCTCAAAGGTACCATTTGCACTTTTTCTGGTGCGCATTCTATTTGCATTGGATTATCTAACGCAATAGGTATAAAATAGACCCGTTCAATTCATAATTTTGACTCTGATGAAAGATATAAATAAACTTACTGAGGGATCTATCCTCAAATCTTTGGTACTGTTAGCAGTGCCTATTATATTTGCAAATGTTCTACAAACAGCATACCAACTGACCGATACATTCTGGGTTGGGAGACTTGGAACTGAGGCTGTAGCAGCTGTATCAATTAGTTTCCCACTGATATTCTTAATTATTTCCTTGGGTGCTGGTCTAGCTATGGCAGGTACAATTTTAGTTGCGCAGTATAAAGGTAAAGATGATAAAGCAACGGTAAACCACATTACTTCCCAGACAATACTTTCTGTGGTAGTTATATCAGCTGTATTATCACTCCTTGGATACCTATTATCTCCAGAACTCATTAAACTGATGGGTGCAGAAGCAGAAGTATATTCCAACGCTGTGCTCTACATGAAAGTTTCCTTTATAGGTATAGTGTTTGTCTTTACGTACATTGTTTTTGAATCATTAATGAGGGGAGTTGGAAATGTAAAAATACCAGTTTTTATAG
>JAGQLH010000076.1 GCA_020429465.1 Candidatus Dojkabacteria bacterium
TGGAGGTGCTATTGGATATGGAGTTAGCGCCTTATTATAATTACTATTTATTATATATTTGAAATATGGTTCTGGAAGGATTACAACTTGGAGGAGAGTATTTACATGAATTTGGTTTTCAAGGTGTAGCTGGTTTGCAGGTGCAAAGGGTACAAGAATTTTTGGCAATGCAAGAGGCAGGAGGTGATATAACTATTTCACTGAGCAAAGCGTTACTCGTGGTAATTTGTACTGGAGCTGGGCTCCTAGTGGGATCACGTATAGACGAAAATGACCCAAATCAGAAAAGAGGATTAATAGGAAATCAACTCACTGTAAAGGAGGGAGTTTGTGGATTAGTAGGATTTGCGATTGGAACTGGTGTAAGTAGTCTTATACCTTAGAATACTAAGACATATTTCGTTTGCTTGCCAAATACGATTTTTCTACCCACGTAGAAACCTTATTAGGATCATCCATATCTTCCTGTGGAATCGTCCAATATCTCATTTTTGTAAATTTGTGATTTCCTTTGCTATATTCAAATTGTGTACCGCCAGCACTTTTGAATGTATTTTCTACCGTCTCATCTGATTTGAAGTAGAGTTTTTCATAAGCAATAAGAGCAAAAATCACTCCATTCTTATATATTCCATACCCACCAAACATAGCGCGTGAAGTAACACCTGGAATATGTCCCAGTACATCGTTCATTACATAATTGTGGAATTCTTGTTTGTTCATATTATTCTGTTGTCATTCCGGACTCCGATCCGGAATCTTCATTGTTATTTTACTAGTCAGATCCCTGCCTTCGCAGGGATGATACTAAAGTCCAGGCCAGAACGCATTAGTCTCCTTTTTATATTCCTCAAAATCTTTATTACCCTCATATTTTTTCTCTAACATAGGGATTCCAGATACTCCAAGTATCAGGAATGTAATAGTCAGGGCACTAACAATAGCGTAACCGCCAAATTCAGAAGGAAGTGTAAAAATAAAAACTCCCCACCAGAATGTTACCTCTCCAAAGTAGTTCGGGTGTCTAGTAAGTGACCATAATCCAGTAGTCATTAATTTCCCTTTATTTTCTTTTTTAGACTTAAAACGCGAAAGTTGGTAATCTCCAAGCGCTTCAAATGTAAGTCCAATAAGCGCCACAAATCCGCCAATAGCATGTATGAGAGTAATTTCACTGGAATTATCTTGGATAACAATAACTAGCGGGGAAGAGATTACTAACATCAGTAATGCTTGGAGTACATATATCTGGAAAAATGACCGCACGTAAACAAACGAACCCCATTCTTCCCTCCATTGCGCATATCTAAAATCTTCCTTACCTTTTTTATTAATTAATCGAAAGAGGATATGCATCGCAAGTCGCATTCCCCAGGTAAGAATCAATCCAAAAAGCAGAATATACCGAAGAGAGCCTTCCTGGGTGTAAATCAGTGTAGAGCCAATTACAACGAATCCAAGCCCCCAAGCAACATCTACAATGTCATTTCGTTTAAGAATGATTGAGAGTGCAAATACAACTCCGAAGAAAATAGCAATATTTGTAAGTACGGCAGAGTATAGATCGGTAATCATGACTTTTTATACTAATTTAGAATTAATTAAATAGAACTTTGATGGATCATATGTTTTCCTCTCCAAATGCCATAAGATACAGCACATTTCTATGTTCTGACTTTGCAAATGTCCTGTTTATTTTGCATGAATTTTGGATATCGATTAGGAAATCACCCCTTGTGGAGAGTGAGTGATTTGCCTCATGTTTAATTCTTGTTTCTAGTGTACTCTGAAAATTAAGTAATTTACAACAAACCAGGAATTCAAATTTATTATCGAGGCTAATGTCTACATATCTTTCTGTAATAAAAAGTTCTAACTCTCTTAGCATTTGTTTATAAATATCACGGTGATTTTGAATAGGATTCGCATAGAAATTGGATGCATTGATAATACAATGTGTGTAATAGTAGATGAAAAGTGCTGGGGCTTTTTGCTTTATATCTTTTCCTTGTTTAAGACCGATTGATAGTAAGCGTTTTGGATCTAGTTTATTTGTTGTATTTCCTAATTGCTCCAGGTAGTAATCAAATGTATACAAAAAATTAATAGCTAGCGTTGAAAGGGTAAGTAATGCTGATGGGTCTTCTAATAGTTGTCCTCTATATGACAAAAGATCCTGAGTTTCTATATGTCTAGTGAGGTATTCTGATAAATTTTTACCATAAATAGTGTGCATGTAGAGGTTATGCAGTAAGCATTTCATATATTTTTCTATAAGAGGATACTTCTCTATATATGGTTTTCGTAGATCCTGATGAACTCGTTGCTTTTTATTTTGTGAACCTGATAACTTTCTTTCGAAGCGTTCATTGATTTCCTCTTTAGTCGTGCCCAAAATATAAGGACGGAGTCTATCTAGGTGTTTACGACTTACAGAATCTTTAAACCAGAGGTAATGACGAGAGAAAAAGTGGAATTGATGAGTTCCTAGGCGTGAATATTCACTGAAGTAATAATCGTGAACTTTTTCGTATACGGACTTTGGCATAATAGTTGATTATACCGTAATTATATTCTTTGGGGGTAAGGGGGAAATGTGGGGATATACGTGGCTGAAAGAAATCACTTATCACAATATATAATTGTACTCTTTGTCTTAGGAAAGAAACTTCTGATACCACCAGTATCAGCGCTAACGATCACCCTTATATCCCATTCTTTTTGTTATCCCATAAATAATCTACTTCAATAGCAACTTCTTTTCCTGATTCGGCAATAATTGTTTCTGTCTCCACTGTACCAACTTTTAGTTTCAATTCCTGAAAAGAATTTGATTTAATTTCTTCAAGTTTCTGGTTTAGTACTTCTTTTAGCATCTCTATAAACGTATATTGAGAAAATGGCGGAGAGCTTGGAACGATGCTCGAACATCTTTATCTAAAAATCTATTACTTGAGATTTCTAAGGTATCCTTTGGTCAAAAAATTGACGATTGAAACGATTATCTCATCGAGTGAAGACCAAACATATTTCCTTCAGTATCCAAGCAAAGTGAGATGAATCCATTTTTCCCGATACTCATTTTAGGTTTGACGATTTTTCCACCAGCAGAGATCACTCTTGATTCTTCTGTTATGCAGTCCTCAGAGTGAAAGTATATGAGAGTACTATTTCCTCCTGCACTAAACCCTTCCATTTTAATGAGAGCTCCTGCAGAACCATATGTTTCCATGTCCCCTGGAAAGCTCACCATTATTATGTTCTGGTCAGATGAATCTTCTAGTGGTTCTAATTTGGTGTCAAACACCGTTTCATAGAACTTTACAGATCTGTCCATGTCATCTACGTAGATTTCAAACCAAGTTGCTTTCTGTGTTTTCATATTATTCTCCATTAAGGTAACGTTATTAAGATATTATTAACATTGTTTAGGGTCTTTCCACTTTGCATCTTTTTCTATGTAGTTTTTGTATCTTGCCTTTACCATTTTCTCTATCAATTTTTTCGGAAATGGTTTGCTGTATGGAAATTGAACTGATCCTTTAGCAGATTTGTATTCCTTTATTTCTTCTTTATATTCCTCTAAGACTTCAGGTGTTGGATAAAATCCGATATGGTTTTTATACGCTGCATATACAATAAGGACTCTTTTTAATGAGTATGCAGGCTTACCCCATTTGAAACCTTCTTCGGCTTCAGGAAATACTTTCAAGCAAATTTTTCTAATTGTTTGCAATTTCTCTTGAACTTCTTTATCGAAACTAGAAATATATTTTTCAAGTTCTTTATTCATATTTTGAGGTTAATGATTTAGCTCGAACTTCTAAATTATACCTCAAAGAAAGGGCTGGTTAAGATGAAATTTTAACCGTTCTGATCTTCTTAAATTTGAAAAGCTTTTATAGCAACATGGTTGAAGATTCGGAGAGGACAGGATTCGAACCTGCGGTGCCGTGAGGCACACAGTCTTTCCAGGACTGCCATTTAAACCACTCATGCACCTCTCCAAGTGTGTGGATGTATTATACATGATAAATGTAGTGGATAAATAAATTTTATCATGAGCGGGATTGGTGATTTTTAATGTAAAATTGGGTGTAGACGTAGCACTTTATTTTTTATGGAACACTCATGGCAAACCTAATGGATTTATCTGAATGTTTAGCAAAAGAAGGGCGACTGGCACAGAAATACGAAGGTTATCGTAATGAAGCAACGAATGATGACTTTAAAAATTCCCTCAATGAACTTAAAAGGCTTTCCATCCAGAAAATGAAAATTCTCCACGAAATAATTTCTGAAGGACCATGGTTACAAGATGAATAAGATTACAATAGAACAATTTAAAGAAGTTGATATCCGAGTAGGCCAAATCATAAAAATAACTCATCTAAAAGATGGTAAGTATTCAACACATAAACTACAAATTAATTTTGGTAAAGAAATTGGTATAAAACAATCTTGTGCCCGACTCGTTAATTATTCAGATGAAGAACTTCAGAATAAATTTATTGTAGGAATCCTCAACTTCCCCCCAAAACAGATAGGAAAAAATATGTCTGAGGTACTAATTTTAGGAGTTCCTGACGAAAATGGTGAGTGTATTCTACTAAGTCCAGATAATAGTGTTCCAATGGGAGGGAGAGTGTACTAGAATTAAGGCACACTATCTAAAAATATTATTAGGTGCATATGGGTATTAGTGACAATGCTACAAAAGTAATTATGAACGAATTAGTAATTACAAAAGGTGCTGGTAAATTTATAGTACTCGCTGCAATAGTAAATATTCCGTTCATTGGGTTTATTCCCTATCTCACACAAGCTTTCACCATCCTTTTTCTTGCGATTTTTTTAAAACATATGATTTCAGATGAGGAAAAGATTAGTGTTGCTCACTCACAAAAGAATGTTCAATATATAACTAAGCCACTAGCCAAATGGTTGATATATGGAACTATGGCCTTCCAAGTTTTATGGATTCCATATGTGATGCAATTAATTACCTTAGTAGCATTAGGGATTATCTATGCAAATTTTACGAAGTATAAGGAATAAAATGTATTCCAGAGTGGTTTCTACTATCTATGGTATAGAAAATAAATAGTGAGATAAGATATTATAGTTTTGGGCTATCAGTTAGAATTACTTTAAAACAAAAAGCAAGTATGAATAGTAATAAATATAGTGTGTGCTACTATAGAAATAGGTGAAATCTTATATTACTAGTATTGTTCTCATGAAAAAATTCCTCTTACTCACCATTGGTTTCGAACAACCAACTGATGAAATTATGGCAGAATGGATGAAGTGGTTTGAATCAATTCAGGAGCAAATTGTTCAACAAGTTGGATTACAAAATGGAAAACTTGTACTGCGGGAGGGAGTGTCTGATTTAAAAATGGACGCAGATGCACTAACAGGCTATCTTGTTATTACCGCAAAGGATATGGATGAAGCTCTTGAGATTGCAAAAAAATGCCCAATGATTACCAGTACGAAAGTATATGAGATGATGGAGAATGAATAATATTGATTACTAGTACATCATGATCAGTTTATCCCAAAAGACTATTGTTGTAACTGGTGCAGGGTCAGGAATTGGAAAAGCAATAGCCCTAAAAAGTTTAGAATTAGGTGCGTTAGTTATAGTATGTGATATAAACTCTGATGGGCTGAAGGATTTTGAGAATCTTTCAAACGCACACACGTACCAGGTTAATGTTGAAAATCTTGAAGAAGTAAGAGGATTATTCAAGCACATAGAAGAGAATTCGTTAAAGCCAAATGCTTTGGTGAATAATGCAGGTATATATCTTGCCAAATCAATATTAGAATATACAGAAGAACAAATAGATAGAGTTATGAATGTAAATATTAAAGGTGCAGTATACTGCTCGCAAGTCTTCGCAGAGAAAAAAATATCAGAACAAGACCAAGGAGTAATTCTTAATATATCGTCAGTTGCTGGTCAGGAAGCGAGCTCAGATGCAATTTACGGCATGACAAAAGCAGCATTGATTGGATTAACCAAAAGCACTGCAACGAACTTCTCACCATATATAAGGGTAAATGCAATCGCCCCAGGAGTAGTTCAAACTCCAATGATGCATATAATCCCAGAAGATAGGCTTACATCGTATAGAGAGCATGAACTTGTGAAAGAACCCATTACTGCTGATTCAGTTGCAAATACAGCAACTTTTCTTCTATCTGATCAAGCTCTCAACTATACAGGGGCAGTATTTGATATTAATAATGGATGTTATTTGCGCTAATAATGAGTAAATTATTCAAAACAGTCGAGGATTACATCAAAAATGTACCTAAAGATGAACAAGGTGTCTTTATAGATCTACGTGAAGCGATTAAAGAAGCTGCTCCGGAAGCCGAAGAGTTAATAAGCTACCAGATTCCTACGTATAAATTTCATGGTCCGCTCGTGCATTTCAAGTCTGGGGCTAACTACCTTAGTTTTA
>JAGQLH010000077.1 GCA_020429465.1 Candidatus Dojkabacteria bacterium
AGATATTCTAGAAGAACTTTTGAATGTCATTGAAATCGGGAAAGATCTAGTTAATGATTTTCAATGCTCCAAAGAAACCAAAATCCCTCAGAAGTTGAAATTATGTTCTTTATATCTCATTCGATCAATTTTCAAGAATAATTCAAATATCCTTAACAATCCATTCCAAAGAATAGGAGTTCAAGAAGTCAATTGGAATGGCGAGAAAGAGGATTCGCTCTATCATTTAATTGCCCTGAGAGAATAACTCTGTACCCAAGACTCTTCTTCTTATGCTTAACCTACCTTCCCAGTTTCTGATGAGCATCAACAAAGGTACAACTTGCCATTGATGCATGTAAGCTTAATTCACCGGCCAAGACTGTGGTTGCAATAATTTCCGCCAAAGCATGTGTTTTATTTGTATCTATCTTCCCAATCATAAGCTCCAAAGCTTGTCTTTGTGCAGGCAAATTTGTCCCTCCCCCTACCGTTCCGACCTCTAACGCAGGAATCCGCACATGAAACCAAAGTGCAGCACCTCGTCGTTCTGCTGAGGTAGTAGCTAAACTTCCATCCACTACCTGTGCAGGATCTTGGCCTGTTGCTATAAATACTGCACTCAACATATTTGCTGCATGTGCGTTTTTACCCAAGCTACCGGCCATTTCACTTCCTAGATGGGTTTTGGCATGAACTAATTCAACTATAGAATCTATTGTAGTTTTTAAATCATCTCTGACAATTTTCTCTGGAATGAGAACCTCAGCCTCAACAATACGTCCTCTCCCCTCCTCTAAATTTATAATTGCAGGTTTCTTGTCGACACACATATTTCCAGAGGTAGAAAGGAATATTATTCCTTCAAATTGTTCAACAATCCATTCCGATATTGCTTGTGAGGCTATTGTTGCCATATTCATCCCCATTGCCTCACCAGTGTCGAAATTAAATCTAATCCAAACATACCTTTCTTCGCTAAATAATTGCCATTTAAGAACTTTAATATATTTTGATGTAGATTCTGCAATAGCCTTTAATTCTTCCTCCACACTAAATAGCCATGATTCAAATTGATCTATCGAGATACCTTTTTCTAATTTAAAGAGAGGTGCCCTTGTCATTCCGACATAGTCAAGCGAAGTGCGAGCACCGCCTGACTCAGAGATAACTTTCATCCCCCTATTCACACTAGCTATTAGAGCACCCTCAGTTGTAGCTAAAGGGACCCAGAATTCACCGTGTGCGTAGTCTCCATCAACCTTTACAGGACCACTAATCCCTACCGGAATAGATATGCCACCAATCACATTTTCACAATTCTTTTGATAAATCTGATCTGAATCAAATGAAAACACTCCTAACGAATCTAAATTTTGATTAGATTTTGATGCAATATATTCTCTTCGCAAACCAACTGCTTCATGTTTAGAAACATACTTTTCCAGCTGATGTAATTTGATATCACCTTGATCTAATTGTTTCTTTACTTCTGACATGCTTATTTATACAAAAATACACTAGTACTACAGAACTAGGAATGATGAAATATATCACACAATTGTGTGACTTCTAGTAAGGATAAAAATATACCTTAAAATTCGGAGCTAACTTCACCTGATAGGACATCAACATAGTACCAATTACTAGTTGCTGTATGAACGTTGTCGTCGCCATCTGACACTGTCTCATATAAACGGAATTGGTATCTATTGAGCGATGAGTCAAATCCTTCATACCTAATATTCAAATACTCTTTCCCATTCATTTCCTCAACTAAGGTTGCGTCCTCTTGTAATAATTTTGTAGCCTCTTCGACACTAATTAATGGTTCTTGCGATCCATTAGTAGTAATTCCCCCTCGGACTGCGTACCCCGAAAAAAATGCAGCTATAATAAGTACTGCTACAACCAGGCAATTCAATAAAGTCTTTTTCTGTTTAAGTTTCATTTTAAAGTACTGTATAAAGTAATAATTATATGACGTATGACTAAGAATAGTATTACATTAATTTCATACTTATTCTAATTGGAATTATGAATATAATCTATTCTTTCCAGATTTTTTATACTCTTTCCTTGCTTTTCTATGTTCTTCATTTGTAGCATCCACGGGAAATTTTTTCTCAAGTAATGGAACTTTCTTATCAAATGCTTTCTCTATATCTATCCCTGAATGATCCGCTAGAGTAAATAAATAGAAAAGTACATCCACGAACTCAAACCCAATTTCATCCTTTTCTTCTTCAGACAATTCCCAAAATTCTTTTTTCCACAGATAATGTTCTGCCAATTCACCAAATTCAGCCGTAAGAGCTGTAATCAATTCAGTAGGAATATCATTTGCCCAACCACGATCCTCTCGAAATTTTTTAATTATTTCAGTTATGTCTTGGATTGATTTAGCCATAATCTATTACTCTATTTGATATCTAAATTATTTAATTCCTCAATATTCTTAATACCTGCACAAAACATAGCTACTTTCAATTCATATTTCAAATCTTGGATAAGGCTAATAACAGCTTCCGTTGAGTCTAGTGCTGCATGCAAAAATGGCTTTGCTAATGAACCCACTTGAGCCCCCATTCCTATTGCTTTTGCAATATGTAGTCCGTTTCGGATTCCTCCACTAGCAATTATATGTAAACCATCAATCTTCTTTAACTCTCTGATGGAATCAACAGTAGAAATACCAACCTCTTTAAATATATAGCCAAGGTTTCTTTCATTCATAGTCTCATTTTCTTTTAGCCTACGGTATCCTTCAATCCATGCCCAACTTGTTCCGCCTGTTCCAGCTACATCTATCCACTCTACTCCAATATTTCTTAATTTCTTTGCTGATTCATAATCAATGCCATGGCCTACCTCTTTGACCACAAATGGAATTTTCAACCGAGGAATAATTTTTTCAAATTTTTTTAATATTCCTGCATAATTTGTATTTCCTTCTGGTTGTACTGCTTCTTGGAGATGGTTTATATGAAAATAAATACCATCAGCTCCGACCAGATCAATAACCCTCATTATTTCATCGTAACCAACCCCATAATTAAGTTGTACTAACCCCAAATTAGCGAACATTGGGACACTAGGTGAAAGTTTTTTGACAGCAAATGTGGTAACAGATTCTGGTTTCTCCAACACAATTCTCATTGACCCCAAACCAAAAGGAATATTTTCTACTTCACACGCCTCAGCAACCCTAGTATTTATAATTTTGCCATATTGCTCTCCACCACTCATAGATGCAACTAGTATTGGAGCAGCAACCTCAAATCCACAAATTTGCGAAGCTAAAGAAATATTGTCAAAATTAATTTCCGGAAGAGCTTTATATGGTAATTTGACTTGATCAAAAGACGAATCACTTGGTTCTACCAAATGATTTTGAACAGTATCAATATGTTGTTTTTTACGTTTTTTTATTTGTGACATGCAAGTATGTACATTAGCTATTCATACCCCAATATTATATAATTCAAAGATGATTAATTACCAGACACAATGATACCTAAACAAATCCAAGGGCTCATACAAGCTCACCGGAAAAATCGAGACAGGAAAACATTTGCGAAATCTTTACGACATGTAACAGTTAGTAAGGTCGCAACACTTGCAGGTAGTACCTATGAAACCGTAAGGAATTCTGTGGAACTTGAACAGGACCAT
Source organism: Candidatus Dojkabacteria bacterium (assembly GCA_020429465.1). Classification (GTDB taxonomy): domain Bacteria; phylum Patescibacteriota; class Dojkabacteria; order B142; family WJKM01; genus JAGQLH01. The sequence continues at coordinate 3,655 of JAGQLH010000077.1, forward strand.
TTACTTCGCAGAAGAGCTATCCGCCGAATCATAAGTAGAATGAAAGCACTTAAAAACGGGAAACCAGTAGATATAGCGGAGGATTTGATCAGAGAATTAATCTGGGCAAAATACACAAGAAAAGACCCTATTCCTGAGATCTATATTGAAAGAGTTGGGAAAAGTATATATAAATATCAAGTTCTCATAGCGAGATTTCAAAATACTTTTCATAGAAAACCATCTCCTACCCATGCTTCAGACCTATACGATATCTTATCATTTGAAATAGAGAGAATTCTCTCCCCATATTTTATTCATGATTCTTTAGCAAATATTCAATACTCAAATCTTGTTCACTTAAACCTTGTAAGGGATTCGAAACTTGCCGAAAAGTATACGTCAATACAAACATATATAAATGTTCACAAAACAATAAATAAGTTTGATTCAGCAATAATCAAATACTACATGTTTTCAAATGCATTTCCTTTCTGGGCTAAGCCTAATGGACAGCAAATGGATACGGTTGTAGAGCGTTTTGAGGGAGTTCTCAGCGATATAAACAAACATTTAGAATACAAAATAAAGAATAAACAATACAAAGAGTTTATCCGCCAATCAATACCACTAAAGATACTCAATAATACAATAGCAGGGAATTTAGATAATGCTGAAGCGATTCTGGATTCAAAACAGAAGCGGGATAAATATATTTTAGAAACATGTAGTAGAGAATATAGCGCGATTCGGAAGAAAATCAGAGTAACCATGGTCAAAACCATTGTCTATTTGTTTATTACCAAAATGGGTCTTGCATTCCTTATCGAAGTACCATACGAGCTATGGGCGCACGGAGGTATTGATAATTATGTTCCTTTGCTGATAAATGTATTATTCCCTCCAGTCCTTATGGCTATTATTGCAAGTAGCTTCCGGATACCTGCTAAAAGAAATAATGAAGCTATCTTACAGGTAGTCGATAGATTGATGGATCCTGCTCGGCTTCAATATAAAAATGACGGAATGGCTCGAACCCGAAAAAGACCGTTCCTTTTCTTTATGTTCAAAGTGTTTTCAAATGTACTATTCTTTATTGTTATCGGATTAATTACTTTTGTACTTCGAGAATATCTCCGTTTTAGTTATATAAGTATAGCTATTTTCGTACTATTCTTAAGCTTGATTAGTTTTGGTGCACTTAAAACAAGAAATATTGCAACTGAATTGGTAATTGTACCGATACGAGGAAGTATTTTCACTCCTATGATTGATACTATTGCATCACCTATTTTATCACTTGGTAAACAACTATCTGAAGGTGTTGCTAAATTCAGTCCAATTCCCGCATTTTTCGACAAACTACTAGAAACACCATTCAAATCATTCCTTATGGTATTTGAAGAGTGGAATTCATACGTGAGAGAACAGAGAGAAGAGATTGTATAATTAATATGAGTTCTTGATAGTAATGCACATCCTGTTCATACGACACGGAGAGTCAATTGATGATATAGAAGATCGATATGGTGGATTTGCGGATTTTGATTTAACAGAAAAAGGAAGAAACCAAGTTTCCGCTTGTACTAAAAAAATCTTAGACTTGGATGAAAAATTTGAAATTATTTTGAGTTCTCCATTGAAACGTGCTCATGAGTCAGCAAAAATAATTGCCACTGAATTTAACCTCGAAATAGAGATTTTTGAGTATTTAAAAGAAAGGAATTTAAACGGGGTTTTAACTGGATTAACAAAAAGTGAAGCGAAAGAGAAATACCCGAATTTAGTAAAAATACATAATAGATGGGAATATGTTGATGGAAGTGAGAGAACCAATGACTTTAACACAAGGGTGAAAAATGGAATCCAACTTTTACTAGATATGAAGTACGACTCTTTAATAGCGGTGACTCACGGATTATTTTTAAAAACCTTCTTTAAAGAATTGATGTGTATCAATATTGCCAAAGTTGGTGATGGAGGGTTTGCTCTTACACACTTCAATGATAAGAAATTTACACTCATACAAAGTGATAAAATTGAGTTTGCATAAGTACTGGCTTTAGTTATTAATTACAAAACATAATGCAAATCCTGTTCATACGGCATGGTGAGTCAACTGATGATCTTACAGACCAATTAGGAGGATGGGCTGACTTTCCACTTACACCAAAGGGAATTGAACAAATTAAAGAGTCGGCAAAAAGAATTACTACACTTAACGTAAATTTTGACATTGTTCTCGCTTCTCCGCTTATACGGGCACAAGAATCGGGAAGAATTCTTGCAAATGAATTCTCATTGCCCTTAGAAACGTTTCTATACCTAAAAGAAAAGAATGGATATGGTCTCTTATCTGGTTTGAACAAAGATTATGCAAAAAAATCATATCCAGAATTATGGGATGATATGCAGAATGGTTATGTTTATGGGGCTGAACCAGAAGATATGTTTAGTAAACGGGTAAAAATAGCAACTGAGAAACTTATCGAACGATCTGAAAAAAACATCATTGCTGTCACGCACGGTGGATTTATGAAGAAGATGTTTGATATAGTCTTAGGCAAGGATATACAAAAAACTGGCGATGGAGGATTTGCACTTACTCGGCTGACAAGTAGTGGATTAGAG
>JAGQLH010000078.1 GCA_020429465.1 Candidatus Dojkabacteria bacterium
ATTGATTATTATCTTCCCCTGCAGTCAATGTAACAAACCAATCCTTGAAGAGACTGAAAATCTCTTATCTTCATATTCCTACCCCCTCCAATTATTTCTCTACACTTTCCGTTAATTTAAAGCTAGAATAAAGGTATATCTTTTTAATAATAGGATTTTAGCTAGTATGAGCATTATCCATCCAGATCCACACACCTATCTCAGAAGAATGGTCTTTAGAAAAGGAACGATTGCTATACTTGCATTTTCTGGAATACTAATAATTTCAGTAGTGAGCTTTATATTCAAAAACCTTGTTCTTTCAGTAGTAGGTAGTGTTTTACTGTTAGTACTTTTTATGGTGAACTATGATAGTTTTCTTAAATATCTATTAGGTTTTATAGGAGAGTTTAGGGTTAAGGGCATTATAGATTCACATGAGCATATACTCGGATACCATAATATTATTCTTCCAGGTGAGTATTCAAATATTGATCATGTAATACTTACAAAACAGGGAGTTATTTGTGTGGAAACAAAGTCATTTGGCGGGAAGTTATCAATATATCAGGGAAAATGGTACTACGGTGGTGAGATGAAATGGAATCCCATGCAGCAAGTAACGCAAAATTCTAAAAAATTAAAAGAGTATTTCGATAAAAATGGCGTAGATCCAGAGATAGTGCGAAGTGGAATAGTTGTACTTGGGGTTTTACCAGCTAAACTAATTAGAAAAGATCGCTATAAAACAGTATTTACTTATAGACAGCTCTCTAGATATTTATTAAATCTTCCGTATTGGGATCTTGATAGATTAGAATTAGAAAAAGCAAAATCCCTCCTAGAACAACTAAAAAAGCATAGCTAAATTTACTGTAAGTTAAAAGGAATTATGTCAAACACCAAACACATTCAATTTTTGATTGGTGCATTAATTATAGTTAGTACAGCAAATCTTATGTTCTCGATTACTAATCGTTTGAAACTGAATACAAAAGAAACGAATACAGTCTCGGTTATTAATGAATCAGATGGTTTTATGTTGAAAGCAGGAGCAGTTCGGCCATGTACATTACAAATAGGTGGAGATGGTGAAAATAAACAAACCTGTATGGTAAAACCAAGCGATAAAGAAATTGATGGCACTCCTGGTTGGGAATTAATAACATATAAAAATCACGTTCCACTCGGAATAGAAAGTATTGAGTTATCAGAGAATGGAAAAATTTTACTACTAAATTTCCCAGGGAATGATACTCCAGATCACCCACTACAATTTGATACTATAGCAGCGTGTATGGTGAGTCCCGATGAGACGTTGATTGTGGAAGAATATGCAGTAGGTTGTAGCTTCTCACGATTTCAAGCTAGGTTGTATCTTACCAAAGGTGCTGAAGGACATCAAGACTTTACAGAGTTCACAGATCCAGGTGGGAATATTTTCTTTTCTATGACAGGAACTAAGAGTCTTTGATTGAGTTTGACGAGTTCATTTATTTTTCGAAAAGTAATGTAAGTATGTCAGTAATCATTCCAGGAGAAGATATAAATATAACCCCAATAAGGGAAATAACGCCTCCAAGAGGTGATAATTCTGCAGGCACTTACTTAGCCCCGCATGTTGGCAAACCCAATTTACATATCTCTGAGCAGCTAAGAAGATTACTTGCTCGTTTGAGGGGTGAAGAAGACCCATATGCAAATATGCACCAGGTGAGTATAAACGAAAGATGTCAGATGCGTAGTTTGAAGGATCTGGATGGCTTACTTTCTGAACTTAAAGTTTGTTCTCAAGAATCACATGATCCCTATTCCAGTGATATCGCAAAAGAACTCTTCGTAGCTGTGGACTCAATTAGAAACTTAGATGAAAAAGTACTGGAACGAGAGTGGAAAGGATACACAGCGCCTCATGAATACGCACATATGTTACATGAACAAAAGTATATGGCAAGTAGTATAGTATCCGATTTAGAAGACTTAGTATCCTTAGATGGTTTGAGTCCTGACGAAAAACATTCTGCATACATGCTAATAGATAGAATTAGCTGTTTAGATGAGCTAGGTGCCCTTGTCGATCAATATTCTGTAGGTGATCCAGATCAGAATGTTTTTATTTATGAGTCAATAGCACGAGCAGATTTTTGCAGAATCATGCTTGGCGAATCAGAGAATTCTTTGAGCTATATGGAAAATTTATGTGATGATTTAAAAAATAATACGAGAAATTCAATTACCAACCACACATTAGAACACTATGAAGATGTACTTGATACCTGTATGTTTTTAAGTAGAAACCCAGATTTGATTGTTGAAATTCAGAGAGGAATTATCGGACCAGAAGAGGTGAGGGAGCAAGTATTTGAAGGGGTACAAAAATTTAACCAAGATCCGAAGGGATTTTTACAAAATTTTAAAATTGATAAAAAATTTAGAATGAGACTGCATCAAAACTTTCATGAATCCACATTCCAGGGGTTAAGAATGGTAAATATGATTGCTAAAAAATTAGGTATTCCAGATAGTAAACTCGCTACTAAGAAGAATACGTATTTGAATTCAGTAGAGGTACCAGACAAAGAGAGATGAATAGTATTATGACACACTTCTAATAGTTTCTGCACACGTACAATAATTCCCCAGATGGCAGAGTGTAATGTGCTGTACTTCAAACCTAATGGGTAGATTTTCCTCAAGGGAGCAGAGGTGTTTTTCCCCTAGGATCATTGAATCATGATGTGCTCCGAGCGTTATATGGGGTTTGAAATTCTCCCCGCTTGAATTTTCAATGTAATTGTTTACCCAATCTGCAGATCGAGGATTAAAAGTGCTACTATTCGTAAAGTGTTCCTCAGTTACTTCATATGAGAGGAGAGGCGCAATTTCTTCAACGAGACTGTTATGAAATGCTAATAATTCTGGAGTACGAGAAATAGTAAAACTATAATTATGATCTCCCTTTTTCAATTCTGTAATTTCCAAGTTAAACGTGCTTTCATGCACTTCTAAAAGTGTTTCTATCTTCGACCAAATTAGATCAATTTTCGAATCTTCAGCTCCCCCCATAAGGAGAGAAATATGTGGGAGCTGATTTTTGTTATTGAGTAGAATGGGTGGTTCTATAGTTTCAGAAGCAATACTATTACTAATTTCTATCGCAAGATTAAAAATATCTTTTGGAGGAATAATTACAATATCAATGGCTTTCATTCTTTTATCACTGAGAAAAAAGATATTGTGCCATTTGAGTATCTTTAAGTCTTTTGTCATGCTGATTGTAAAAAATAGTTGTCATGTCGGTATTACATTGAAAAATGTCTCCCCCTGAATGAGTTGATTTTAAGGGGCCAACATCATAGAGGTCACTATCAATTTTTACCAGACAATCCGGTGTTTTTACCGAAGTTTGAGATGTATCAACTGATCCAACTATTGGGTCTTCAGAACCAGTTTGTACTTCATTATTTTGTAAAGATTGGGTATTTTCTCGTTTCCTTATGATAGTGTCGAATGTAATTGTAAGCGACATAATTACAACGAAATTCAAAAGGGAAATTGTTATGAGACGTTTAATTGATTTCATGATGAAAGGAAATTAAACTCTTCAAAGATAATGTTGTGTGCTTTCACTCCTTTTTTCATAAGTTGATCTGCTAAATCATGCATCATTCTTACGGGACCACATAACAGAAATATTTTATCAGTAAGTTCACCAGCTTCTTGCTCTAGCACTTTAGAATCTAAATGACCTTGAGTACTCGAACAGAAGTTATAGTAATTACAATTTTCCAATGGATCCATCATAGATCTAATTTCTTTATCGTATTTAGCTTCTTCTTGATCTCTTGTGCAATAAAAGAACCATATTTTTCCTAGTTCTTGTTGGCTATTTGTTATTTTATGCCGTAATAATGATAAGAATGGAGTTACACCAATACCCCCACCAACCCATACATAATTTTTATCTGGCTGTGTAGATATTACATCACCAAAAATACCGTGTGGTCCTAGAATAGTAACATTTTGTCCTTTCTTGATATCAGGTAGGTAAACAGTGAAGTCACCAAGCATTTTAACTGATAGACGAATTTCATCTTCTTCCGGTGCGGAGGAGATTGAGAATGGATGTAGTTCTGAGCTTAGATTTTTACTCGTAAATTGAATAAAAATAAATTGACCGGCTTTGAAATGTAATTTCTGGCTCACAGGCTTCATCACAATATCAAGAATACTCTTATCCTGTATGATTGAAGTAATTGTATACGTGTAACGTTTTGTGAATTTCCCGTATATAAAACGCTTATAAATATAAGAAAGAATAGCTAAAAATAGAAAAAAGAAAATCCAATAACGTAAAACAATGGATCGAGATGTATCACTTGTAATGAAGAAGATGTGTGCCGAGACAAATAGCAATGGAATTCCCATAAAGTCATGGGTAAACTTCCAGATATGGTAGGGAAGTTTTATATAAAATGTTGTGATTAAGAGTACTGTAAAACTAAATAGGGCATATATACCTAAGTTATAAGCTAAACTTGATCCAGGGAGAAAGAATAATTTTGCAGCAGCTACATTTGGTAAAGCCTGTACCGCTAAAAAAACAGGATGGAATAGAAATAAGATAAATGCAATACCACCATAGATATGATGTAGTCTATATACCTTATCTAATCCATTAAATAGATCTTCAATAAATTTTAGTCGAGTTGCAAGGATGTAATCGAATGATAATAGGAGAGTTGCAATCAGTGCACTAACTTGGCTTAATGCTTTGAATGGTTCAGTAATCATGTATTCTAGAGGATGCGCTTTACTAAGAATCCAGAGTAGAACTGTATTACTAAGTATAAATACTACAAGGATTTTCCCAATTCCCTTTTTAAACATTAAATTTACTCCTTAAGAATAGCAATTATGGGATATTTTCGAGCAATAATGTCTCCCCCGACCAAATTAAGTTCAGTTGATGAGTCTTTACCTACAAGATAATGGTATGGTCCTCCTGGTTCATAAAATTCACGACCTCCAGTAACGTCATATACATAACCATTCATACCTACATATATTGGTTTAGAAATATCGCTACCGTCATAGGGAGCTAAATCAGCTTCGGTAACTTGCTCAAGTTCATTTTGTAAGGTTTCTGCTGCTAATTCTTGCTTTTGAACTATTTGGTTTTTTGATGATTGTATATAACCAAATAAAAATACACCTATAAAGGTTATTAATGCGATTAACAAAAGGAACAATTGTATTCGTTTATTAGAATTTTTTTTAGGGTTTAATTGCATGTTCAAAATATGTTGATTAAGAATTAATCATCTTCATATTTCTTTTTTTCTGCTTCTTCGTAGCACTCTGCTATTTCTTCTGGTTTTGTTTTCTTTTCACACTCTGCAAGCTTCTTTTCATATTCGGACATATCATCGTCCGATTTTGAAGCTGAGGTTGTAGGAGCTGATGTAGGTTGATTTGATGTTGATTCTGAACCTATAAGAGAACCTATTATTGGTAAACCATTAAGATAACTTTCAGGATGTGGAAATTTAGATGTTATATCTGTTCCACCTTTTTGACCATGATGGCTACATCCTCCCCAGGCACTGTGATTACTTACATCGTAGACTATCCCTTTATATCCAATATAACAATCTCCTGAAGAGGCATGATTTGAAAGTTCTGCAGAAGTTATACCCTCTGTTGTAGTTGTGAGTGTAGCCGTTGGGCTTTGGGTAGGTGTTGCAGCAGATGCGGGTGATAGTAAGTATTTAGCCATACGGGATAAGTCACTTCCATGTTCTGATTGATAGGTGTTTGACATATCTGTTCCGCAGGAGAAGATATTCCCTCCGGAATGAGTATTTATGAGTGATGTGATATTGTATGATTTTCCCCATAACGTAATTATGCAATTATTTGATACTGGCGATTGAGAATTTGTTGAAGCCGGTGGGAGATCGAATTCAGATGGTGTATCAATAATTTGCTCATTCTCAGGTAATAATTCTCCAAAATCATAATCTTTAGCTACGTTATCTTCGCCTGTTTCCGATAATGTTTCGGATGTTTCATTGGGGAGTTCTGCCATAGTTGAGAATCTATAAGCACTTATCCCGCTTGTTACAATAGTTAGGGTAAATACAATAAAGAAAAGCAAGTTTGAGAATAAATGTTTATGAAAGTATATGTGTAATCTTTGTTTCATAGAACAAAAGTAATAACAATGTAATAATAACCAATACTATACTACACCATATTTCTCATAATAC
>JAGQLH010000079.1 GCA_020429465.1 Candidatus Dojkabacteria bacterium
TTTCTTTAGAGCTTTTTGTACTGCTCTTGACTGATGGACTATGTCCACACAATACTTATCTTCCTCAATCATTTTTTCAACAGACTTCAAGTGCCCTTGAATAATTCTTATTCTGTGTAAAGCTCTGTCTTTTGAAGTTTTTTTTACTCTTTTATCCATTTGAATTTTTTTAAGTTTTTATTAACTATCCCCCGGTAGGGGATAGTATAAATCAAACTCATTTGTACTGTCAAGATAAATAGATTATTCCCCGAGCATCTTATCTATTTCTGTCTTGAATGATGAATATGGCAAAGCACCAGAAATCTTAATACCATCAACATTTCCTTTTTCGTCAATTATTCCTAAAACAAACCCAGGTGTGCCTGATATTCCAGCAGCACTTCCGTCTGCCATATCCTTTTGTACCTCTTCTTTAAATTTCTCACTATCTAGACATTCTGTAAATTGCCCTCTGTCTACTCCAATATCTTGTGCTAGATCATATAACTTTGATTCATCCATTCCTTGCCCGTTGGATGATGTATTCGTAAATATCAAATCAGAGTATTCATAGTACTTATTGTCTCCTGCTAAATCTTGTACACACTCAGCTGCCATTGCTTGCTTCGTTGCCAGTGGATCATGAAAGCTTAGTGGAAAGTCCCTAAACACGTAGGCTATTTTCCCTGTGTCAATATAATCCGCTTTGATTTGATCAAAGGTCTCCGTATGAAATTTCTTACAAAATGGACACTCGTAATCACTAAATTCTACCAATGCTACTTTTACTTTGCTTTTATCGCCTAAGATCGGATCATCGTCTATATTTACTTTTGCATCTTGATTTGCAGGAGGGGCGGCTGGCGGAATGTTATTTGGTGCTTCAGCAATTGGAGCGTTATTTCCACCTGTATCTGCTGCATCTGATGAGGTACTAAGTCCTATTCTACCTACTGACATAAAGAGCGCTATAGATAGAATAAATGCAGAAACTACAATAGATATTGGCATAATAAATGGTGCCACATCTAGAGTTATCACATCACTTGAACTATCTGAGGGTTTCTCTTGCGTTTCCTTTTTCATGATGGTGAATAAAAAATTAACACTACGTGTGTAGTGTTAATATTCTATAGTCAGTATTTTTTTATGTCAACTAGTTTATGTCTTTTTTGAGAAATTTAGGTACGAGGATTGGTTAACTATTTCGCATATGTGTTGGTCTGTATGAATATCGGTTACTGGATTGAATGTTTCTATGGTATTACTTTCGGTCATACAATTATCACTAATACTTTCACATTGGATAACAGCCTCAGCACTTACTAATCTATAACCCACAAGATTAGAAGTAATTATTACCAAAAATAAAACAAAAAAATATTGAATTGTTGTGAATGGTCTATCTTTATTTAGTATTTCAAATCTATTATTATGAAATCCAAAATTTGAAGCTAATGATAAATTTGGGGTTGTACCCAACTTTAATACTTTAAGTGTGGTGCTGAATATATCTTTCTTTGTTGCACCATTCTCGATCGTGTATTCATCTGCTGCTATTTCAGTCAATACATCATAATTTTTAAATAAATTATTTCTACCTGGAAATGGAGGGAGTATGTTCCTGATAATCTCTGTTATAAACTTCTTGAATGGGTCAAGTGAACTTTTGTGGTACATCTCATGATTTAACAAAACACTAAATTCTCTACTAGTTAGCTGCTTCTTTACATTACTAGAAATAAAAATGTCTGGAACTAAGTTTCCAAAACTAAAAGCATGAATACTACTATCCTCAAGCTCAAAATACTTCTGCTTTCTTTTTTTACTCAAACCCTGAATGTACTTTTTTGTGACAAATAAATTAGCCACTGTCCTTCCAATCCCCCAAATTATTTTTACAAACAATAATAAACTAACCAATGCGACCCCACTATTCAAAATGAAATTTTGAGAAGTACAAAGTTCAAATAACCCTTGCAGATCATTTCTATAGTGTATCACCAAGCCTAACTGAGAAAGAAATCCTGGAATAGTGTTGAATAGACTAATAATTATCCCAGTCGAATATGTTACACCTAGAATTATGATTAGTAGAAAAGAGATATTCTTTTTTGAATGGTAATTATTTCTTGTTTGCATTTATATATTCTTCTAATTTTTTCATACTATCAGGATCAGTTTTAAGCGTATCTACAAATTGTGATATTGCCAAGTCTCCAAACGAAACAAATATGTCCTGAAATATACCACCTACATTTACCTTCACGTATTCCTCTTTTTTCTTTGCAGGCTGATAATAGTATTGTTTATCTTTTTTGATTTTCTTTAGCACGCCCTTATTTACGAGTCTCGTCATTACTGTTATCACCGAATTGTATGAAAGTTCCCTCGAAAGCTTTGACTGAACTTCTCCAGGTTTCAATAGTTCATCATTAGCCCAAATAACTTTCATTATTTCTTGTTCAAGTTTTCCGAATAGTTTTGACATTTGTCTTTATTAATAAATTACACTACAACCATAGTGTCACATTATGGCAGTTGAAAATAATTTTATCAACATAAATCTAGAGTAACTTTTTACAAAACATAATCTGTAGTAATCCAAAACTCATTACCTTCAATCTCAACCCCTATTCCTATATGGGTATAGTCAATATTCTCACCTAGAATAGTTCTCCTATGACCATCGTACGGCGGTTGCTCTGCCATCATCCCGTTATGAATTATTGAAACTACATCAAAATATTTTTGCCTATTATTCTGATCATCAACTATTCCATATCCGATGTTCTCACCATAGCCTAAAAAGTAAACATCAGCATCAATTAAGTCATAACCAAGATTAGTATTGTGTGTACTTACTTCATAATCTGCTTGAACTTGAGACCAATTCTTTGCAACTGAATCAATTTGAGTATTTCTAATCAATGGAGGTTTCCCATGTACAGATCTTGATAGGTTTATTTGCTCAAAAAGATAGTTTTCTATGTCCATCTCAAGTTGATTTTCGCTCATATAAATTCGTTCTACTAAGACCCTATTAATAGTGTCTGCAATTAATCGTACTGCAGATTCGCTAATTGGATACCAGTTGTTAGAAGTCTGAGCATATGAATTTGTAGTACAAGTACTGAACAACAAATATATGACTATTAAGATTGATATAAATTTTTTCATGATTGATTTTGATTAATTATAAATAATTGAGTAGTTTAGCGACATACCCAGGTCGGAGAATTAATTGTAAATAATGTAATAGTCACCGACTTGAGTAGCTCCGTTATAGACTTCGTCTCTACCGATTTTTTCATAGTCTATATAGCCTTTTAGATGCTCTGGAATCTCCATACAATCAGAAATCTCTTCGCCTAATTCTGTTTCGTTTGAAGCTTCATATACAATGCAGTCATCTAGCAAAGTTTCTGATTTCATTTTTAGAAAAATATCTTCTCTATTAAGTCCAAGAAATTCAGATAGATAAATTACCACTGTCTTCTCAACCTCCGATAACTCATCAAAAAGAGATGCAAACTTTACTAATTCTTCAAGATTGTCATATTCGCCAATCTCAAAGTCAGCTTCATAGTCTGATATGAAATACTCCTCATCTGACCCAAGTACTTTTTTCAGTACTTTGTTTAGTTCGTCTATTCCCTCAGAAAGAGTGAACCATTCTCCTACTAACTCACCAGCGTTATATTTCGCTAGATTCGTGATGAAAACTTTCGTTTTACTCATCTTTTTGTTCTAAAAAATAAAATAAACTCTTTGAACTAAGAGAGAAATAGTGCATTAATTCAAAATTTTCAGGAAACCGTGGAATACCGAGCTTAGAAAATCTTTATGAGTATGCGAATAAATAGATTTTGTTAATGAGGATATGCCGCGAAAGTTCTTGAAAACCCGGAGGGCGACGAGTCCCTAAATCTTGGAATTAGTTGTAAAAGTATGTTGGTTGAGAAAGATTTTTAGTTTGTGTTTTTAGAAACAGAGGGACGTGGGAGTTTTTAATTCATGTAATATGATTGATTTGTTCAAAGGGGGTGTTGAGTGCCTTGGTTGTTATGTGAGAATTTATTCCGAGAAAATCGTTGAGTTTTGGAAGAGGCGAGATAGAATTACTGGACTAATTCGTAGGGATTAGAAAGAATTCTTTGATTAGCTTTTTAGATTAATGAGATAATGTATACAATATTAATAAAACACATATGAATTTAACCAAAGTAAAACTAATTGGTTTTAGAAATTTTAAAAATACAACCATAAATCTAAATGAAAAGTCACTATTGTTTGGTGCTAATGATGTAGGGAAAACAAATCTTATATATGCACTACGTTTATTGTTAGATAAAAGCATCTCGGAAGCCGACTTTGAACCATTAGGAAGCGACTTCTACTCGCATGAAGACTGCAATGAGTATTCAATCACAATATTCTTTGAAAACGTTGACCATGACGCAGTTCGTTCACAGTTAGGTCATTACATTGGAGATGATGATAAATTTTGCATTAAGTACATCGTTAGCAGACAAGATAGTGAAGCATTATCCTTTGAAAGTAATCTATAAATTGGAATTGATGAGGGTCAGCTTGAAGAAGTCACAGACAGAGGTAGATTCTATAGAAGAACGCTGAACTTAAAATATATTTCAAGTCGCCGCAATCTATTTGACTTCATCAAAAGAGAAAAAAGGCATTTGATTGAGGAATATAAAGAGAAAAGGACTGAAGATCAAACACAGAAAGATGAAAAAAGAATCGAAGGCATTAAGAACAATATAAAACAAGCAAATGAATCAATCGGAGAGCTTTCATATATTCGTAACTCCACCAAATCAATAAATACCGAGTTATCAGATCTGTCTAAGCATCATGAATCACAAGAAATAGTCTTTGATACTGGCTTAACAGATGTATCTCATCTGATGGATAAAATTGAGCTTTCTTCTAGATCAAATGGACAATTCATGGGGGTTGGAGGTGATGGACGTAATAATCAAATTTATTTAGCTTTATGGTCTGCTAAAAATAAGGTGAACGAAAGCAATGAAGTTGAGTTCACGATTTTCTGTATTGAAGAGCCAGAGTCACATTTGCATCCACATCAACAAAGGCAAATCTCAAAGTACTTTGTGAATAAAGTTTCTTCGCAGTTACTATTAACTACTCATTCGCCACAAATTGCTTCTGAATTTTCACCAGACTCACTTGTAAGGCTATTCTTCAATTCTGATAACTATGACTCAAAAGCAGGTGGGGATGGGGTAAGTAGTAAAATAAATGATTCGGTTGTTGACTTTGGCTATAGACTGAATATTCTCTCAGCTGAGAGTTTCTTCTCAAATACAGTAATCCTAGTAGAAGGGACTTCTGAACTTATACTATTGAAGGCTCTATCCGATGCACTCGGAGACATTGCAGATAAGCAGAATGTATCAGTTATTTCAGTGGAAGGTATTGGTTTTAAGCCATATATAAAACTTTATGAATCAATGGAGTTAAAATGGCTTTTAAAAACAGATAACGACATATTTAAGGTGCAAGGTAAGAATAAGTATTGGATGAGTGGTTTGTCTAGAGCTTTTAGTATATTGGAGAGCGTAGATAAAACTGAACATGAGAGAATAATTAAAGAACAATCAATTGATCTAAAAGAAGAATTTGATACATCAGAATCTGCTCTAGCTAAAGCGAAAAGCATAATCGAAATTTGCGGTGAGAAACTGGAAAATTTTGGTATCTTCCTTTCAAATATCGATTTGGAAAATGACCTGATGGAAAGTGAGATACAATCAAAACTAAGTGAATTTTATGGTGATGGAGATAGTGAAGCAGTAATCAAACAAATGCAACAAAGAAAAGCAGAGAACCTCTTTGGATTTTTGGCTGAACATCAAAAAGAACTTTTGAAAATTAGTAAAGATGATCCATCTG
>JAGQLH010000007.1 GCA_020429465.1 Candidatus Dojkabacteria bacterium
GATCTTGCCAAGATGATTTAGTATGGGCAGACCACATCGTATTTATATACCCAATCTGGTGGGGATCATACCCAGCACTCCTAAAGGGGTACTTAGACACTGTATTTATGTCACGATTTGCCTATAAGTATAAGAAATTCTGGCCGATTGATATACCAAAGGGGTTGCTAAAAGGAAAGAGTGCCCGAATTATTCAAACATCTGGAGGACCAAATATTTTAGCCTGGCCATTATTTGGGTCTCTATTTGGAACTGTGTATCCAGGAGAACGTGCGCTAAGAGACGGTACACTGAGGTTTTGTGGTATATTCAATGTAAAAATATCACGCTTGGATAATCTCCAGAACAATGCTTCTCAAAAACGGATTCAAAAATTCTTACGTAAAGTATACCGTCTGGGAAGTAAGCATAAATAATATTTATTATCACTACAATTATGTTTCTTGGAATTAATTTATCAGACGCTATCAATAATTTTTGGGAGAGAGCTGATAAACTGCAACAAATAGTTGTGTGGCTTACCTATAGTATCCTCATGGGGTTAGGAACAATCATTGCACTTCTTATAATAATAGCAGGTGGTGATGAACAAGGTGCGTTATACATAATACTTGTGGGGAGCAGTATTCTTGGATTAGTTATTGCTACCATGATTCCTATGCTCTATATAAATGGAGAATACCTCGTAGAATATGCAAAAATTAAACAGAGGAACCTAAAAGATACTTCTGCAAAAGGCAAGCTAATTCTTGGGGGGAAATATTTAGTAGTAAATTTCGTGTACGCTGCACCTGTAATTATTTCTACATTCGTATATATGCTTGTAACAGTAGTAGGAATTATTATCTCTGAATCAGCTAATGAAGTTATCGGGGTTTTACTTATATTCATTGCAACTATTCCACTTATGATTATTTCTTTTGGTTATGGACTTTTTATGTGGCTGATATTCCCCCTACAAAGTGAAGTAATAACAAAGTATGGTTTTAAGAAAGCACTTGACCTACGGTATATGTACGGTCTTTTACAAAAGCACCGGAGAAAATGTCTTACTATTGCAGTAGTATTATTCATTATAAACATTGGCTTTCAGTTTGTAGCACAAGTAGCAGCATACACAATTATTCTAATACCTTTGATTTATGTATTCGCATTCATCTATGGCATGTATATTATGCCTCATATAGTGTCACAGGCTACAAAAGATATTTCTGTTTAAATTCTTACTATTCTCAACTACTATGCGTAAAACATTTAAAGTAAAAAATCCCTATCGATTAGACCAAGATATTCAACAGGACGTTCATATTGGGACAGATCTAACACTTGATTACTCAAATTCTCCCTGGGTTGCTTTGGATACTGAGTATTTATCTTTCAATCCACTCCAAGACCAACTCTGCGTTATCCAAATATGTTCAAAAGAATCAGAAGAGTCGGACAGCCTGCGTGTAGAAATACTGTATGTTTTTGATAATCCAGAAACACCAAATCTAAACGCAGTACTCGAAAATGAATCTATAGAAAAAATTTTCCACGTATATACCGCAGATATGCATAGAATTGAATTAGATAGAGACGTGACTATTAATGGTGCTGTTTTCGATACTAAAGTAGCTGCACGTATTGCATGGACAAACACGAGAGATCATGGGATGAAATCCCTCATTAGGATGTTTGTAGATCCAAATTTTGATCAAAAGGATACCGAAAAGGGACTAGGTGATTGGGAAGTAGGTCCTGAACAATGGACCAATGAACAAGTCTATTACATGATGCAAGATGTACTTTATCTCGATGCACTTCGTCATCGCATACTTGAAATGGCAGAGCGAAGAGGTTCAGAAGTTCTCATTCATCAAACTATGGAAATACTTCCAAGAATTTCTGATCTCTACAAATTTGGATTCTCAGAAAGTATCTTAGGGTATTAAAAACTACCGCCACAAGTTCAGCCTGTCTACTAGAGCCAGATGGGCAGGCTGACATAAACTCCAGCAGGATCCATGTAAGATATTCCAATTCAAAGAATAATTGGTCAATAAAAAGCCTCAGAGGATTTATCTACTATTCGTCTCACGAAGTAATAGTAATGCTATGAAACCACCAATTAGTGTGGTAATAGCGCCAAGTGTAAATAGCAAATCAAAACTTGCATATTTTGTCATTACGTATCCACCAAGTGCTGTTAAAAGGGCAATTATAATATTGTTAAGCATGTCGTAAATTCCATACTCAATAGCTTCGTGGTCTTTATCAACAAAACGTGCGAATATTTTCCTCCATGCGGGGATATTACATGCCATTCCTAGTCCAAACAGTGCTTGCACTAGGACGAGTGTAGCCCCAGAATTTACAAATGTAAATCCAAATAATGCTATTGACCCTAGAAATGAGCCAAAGAAGACGGCAAATGATTCATCAAAGAACCCCTTATTTCTATCAAGAGATAGGGCTATAGGTACTTGGAACAAGGAACGAGAGATCATATATGTGGAAAAACCAAGAGCTATTAGTTGGAGTGAATTATCACCAAGAATCTGATTAAGGTACACTGCTACCACCGCTTGAATCATGTAATACCCTCCCCACAAAAATCCATCTGAGAATGTTAGGATTCTAATAACCCTATTAAATCGGAGTTCTGAAAAAATTGATTTCATTACGTAGTGGCAGTCAATATGTATGTAATTACATTGCAACACCAATACAATACCAATATAATGGCGTAATTGTAAATCACCATCTTTATGAAACGTCTTGAATTATTAGAAGAATTAGTTCGCCAGAATTCCTATACTCGCAATAAACTAGGTGTTAATAAACTAGGGGAAATCATTAAGAATGAATTAGATTTTATGCAGTGTGATACATACACGCACCCGGAACGGGGTGATCTTATTGTTTTCAATTCACAGGAAACAAACACATCATACCCCAAAATTGTTCTGTCTGGTCATCTCGATACTGTTCACTCTGAGGAGAGTGAAATGTACTACAAAGTTGAGGGAGATAAAATATGGGGACAGGGAATCCATGATATGAAAGCAGGATTATTTGTAATCATAAATGTATTAAAGATGCTCTATAAAAATGGGGCACTTATAAATGTCTCATGTATTTTTACCCCGGACGAAGAACTTCAAAGCGTTGCCTATAGAGAGCAGTTAGATAAACTATTTACAATGCACGATATCGGACTTGTCTATGAACCTACCATGCAAATTAGCGGTACCACAAGTTTTTCAGAGGATGTACGTTCTATTGTGGTTGCAAGAAAAGGACAGGGTAGATATAGATTTAGAGTAACTGGACCAGGAGGACATTCTGGTGTTATCACACAACGAAACGCTAGAAGTAATGCCATCGAAGAAGCTGCTCATACAATAGTTGATTTAGAAAAACTATCTGACTATGACAAGGGTACTACTGTTAATGTAGGACATATTACTGGTGGGACTTCATTTAACGTAATCGCTGAAGAATGCATATTTGAAGGTGATTATAGAGTAGTTACCAAAGAAGAACATGAACGTCTTCAGAAGGAGATTTACAATATGACCCATATAAAGCGAATTGATGGGGTTAAAAAAGAATTCTCATTTCTAACGTTAAAACCACCAATGGAAGAACAAGGGGCTAGTGATCACAAAGCAATACTTCACACAGTAGCAAATGAGATGAATATTACACTTCATGAGGAACATAGAGGTGGAGCTTCAGATGCTAATGAAATGGCATACAGTGGGCTCACGGTCTTTGATGGAATGGGTGTCCAAGGAGAAGGTGAACATACACAGCAGGAGTTTGTATATATCGACTCAATAGACCAAAGTATTGATTTTTCGTATAATACCATCACTAAGTTGCAAAAAACACATGAATAATCTTGATTTACTTATACAATTAGTTGAGCAAAACTCCCACAGTTACAGCAAAGCTGGTGTAGATGCAGTGGGCGCTATAGTAGAATCTGAACTTCCATTCATGAAAACAACTCGTTACCGACACGAGAGCATGGGTGATCTTCTTGTTTTTACATCAGAAGAGCAGGTTGAAGGTGAAGATAAAATAATTCTTTCTGGACACTCAGATACTGTATTTCCACCTGATACCGAATTCAAAGTAATACAGAAAGGTGATAAATTACACGGTCCAGGAACACAAGATATGAAAGCTGGACTCGTTACTATTATCCGTGTCTTACAAAAACTCCACAAAGAAGGCAAATTAAAGAATATAACATTCACGCTTATTCCAGACGAAGAGGCCGGAACAAAAGCTCACTTAGATGTTTTACTCAATGAAGTATATCCTCAATTTGAAATTGGCTTAGTTTTTGAAAGTTCTACTGAATATAATGATAATGGTGCCTTTCTACCAATGAAACGAACACTCGTGACTGAAAGAAAAGGAGGGGGACTTGCATTCTTCGACGTGACTTCCAAAGGAGGTCATGCGGGAGTTTTAACTCAAAGGAAAGATAGAATAAGCTCAGTAGAAGAGGCTTGTTATATAGCACTCGAGTTAGAGAAACTAGCAAACTATGATGAAGGAACAACTCTCAATCCAGGTAAAATATGTGGTGGGATAGCTGGAAATGTAATAGCATACGAATGTAAACTTGAAGCAGACTATAGAGTGGTTACAGTTGAAGAGGAACAAAGAATTGTGAATGCATTAAATACCATAGCAGAAACCCCGTATAGAGATGGGACATCTACTAAATTAACCCTTAAATTCAATAGACCGCCTATGGTTCCTACAAAACGGACACCAGAACTTGTGGAATTAGCTCAGAATGTAGCAAATGCACTAAATATGGAAATTGTAACTGAAAAGCGAGGTGGATTCTCTGATGGAAATGATATCAGCAGTAAGGGAGTGACCGTTTTGGATGGGTTTGGTCCGCATGGAAATGGAGAACATAGCTTAGATGAATTTGTATATCTTAGTGCGATACAACCTTCTATCGATTATTCGTACGAATTCCTAACCACATTACTTTAACTACGAGAGGAGTCCTTATGTCAGATGAAACAAAAAAACTACTTGATGAACTCAAATCCCTCGTAGTTATTAATAGCCATACATACAATAAATCTGGTGTAGATGAAGTTGGAGTGTTAGTTCAAGACCTCCTATCTGATATACCGCTAGAATGGGAAGTAACAGAATCGAGTATACGAGGAAATTACCTATGCGCAAAATCAAAAGAATGGGATTCGACAAAACCAACCATCTTACTTAATGGACACATGGACACAGTGTTTGAAAAGAATTGGGATTGGTATGAACAAGGAGAAAAATTCTACGGTCCTGGAAGTCTTGATATGAAAGCAGGGGTAATAGCAATGATAGAAGTTGTTCGAAGAATGCATTCAGAAGGGAACTTAAAAAATGTATTGATTCTTTTTACTCCAGATGAGGAGGATGGAATGCATCACATTGCGAAGCAAAAAGAGTACTATGCCCAAGCAGATTATGCTTTTATCTTTGAAGAAGGAACACGAGATCAATCAGCACCATCAGCAAAAGATCGAGTAATAGTTGTAGAGCGAAAGGCGCTTAGTTTTTTTACAATCGAGCTAAGTGGACCAGGCGGACACAACGCTATAATGAAAAAACCTGAACAGCGCCATAGTGCATTACTTGAAATGTCACGAATTATCCAGGAATTACATGCATTATCTGACTATGAACTAGGAACATTGATAAACGTAGGAACTATAGAAAGTGGAATTTCACCTAATGCAATCCCTCAAAAAGCAAAAATTCGTGTTGATATACGATATGGAAATAGAGATGAAGTTGAACGTATAAAAATAGCACTAGCGGATATTCTTGAGCCTAAGGATAGTGCTTTGGAGATGCATTATGAAGAAACTCTATTCTATCCAAGTTTTGATTATACAGAAAAGATAGGCCAATTTGCTGAAGAGGTGATAAGCATCGCAAATAAACTTGGACTTTCAATGGAAAAACAATTCAGAGTATCAGGAAGCGAAGCCAACTGGATTTCGTATTACAACCCAGGTTGTATCGTTCTTGATGGATTTGGAGTAATTGGATCAGGGGATCATTCGGATAGAGAGTTCTTCTTTATCGAAAGTCTTGAAGATTCAGTCCAACTTGGAAAGACAGTAATTGAAAAAATTTTATTATAACCCATCCTCCAAAGGATCTCTTCCCCTTACACTAAGGGGGACTGGGTGGGGTTACTCACATTAATAAATGCAAAACCTAAACACACTCTTACAATTAATAAAGATTAACTCCTATACTACGAATCGTGAAGGAGTCAATGAAAAGCAAGATTTCATTCAGGAATTACTCAAAGATCTTCCCGTATCCTTCCAAAGGATTTCAGATGATACGTATGGAGACTTTATGGTAGTTCGTTCAGATAA
Source organism: Candidatus Dojkabacteria bacterium (assembly GCA_020429465.1). Lineage (GTDB taxonomy): Bacteria > Patescibacteriota > Dojkabacteria > B142 > WJKM01 > JAGQLH01. Next base: position 6,411 of record JAGQLH010000007.1, read on the forward strand.
GATTGATTCGAACAAGCCTGTGATAGCTATGGTATTTCATATAGACACAGTACATAAACTTGAATCAGAAATAGAAACATATATAGACGATGGGAAATTATATGGTCCTGGGTCGATGGATATGCAAGGAAGTATATTTGTTGGTATCGAAGTAGTTGAAAAATTACATATTGAGGGTAAATTGCAGAATATTGTAATGGTATTTAACTCTTGCGAAGAGAAAGGATCACCAGAGTTTCAAAGCACTGTCAGAGATATAGCAAACGAGGTAACACATGTGATGGTATATGAATCAGCCGAAAGTAGTAACCAATACAAAGCCGGATCTAAAGAGTTTTTACATACCTTTGTACTTGCTACTGGGAGAAAAGGGATATTTCAACAAGTTATAGAAACAGAAGGACCAGGTGGACACTCTGGAATGCTTTCTAAAAAGGAAGATCGGAAAAATGCAATTGCTCAAGCCGCACATATGATGGTAGATATAGATGCACTTGCTAACTATGATAAACAAACAACAGTAAATTTGGCATATGTAAATGGAGGAAGAGAAAATACAGTAATTAGTGAGGATTGTAGATTCGTATTCGATGTTCGTTATAAGTTTGAAGATGAACGACAAAGAGTAAAAAATGCGGTGAGTGAAATACTAAACAACGAATTTGTAGCAGGAGTGAAAACAAAAGATCTAGGATATAACTATGATCTCCCTAGTTGGCAACCAAATGAGAATACTTCTAAATTCTTTAGTGATGTTGTTTCAGTTGGAACTGGTATAAATATTAAGATTGAGGGTGCAGAGCGTGGAGGTTGGTCAGATGGATGTAATTTTTATTTCTACAACAATGACCTATTTGTACTCGATGGTTTTGGTCCCAAAGGAGAAGGCGAGCATACTGTAGGAGAATTCCTCTATATAGATACCATTGAACCTGCAATCAACCTGTCATACAATGTGATTAAGGAGTTATTGAAATAGGTATTATTTGTCATTCCGGACTTTGATCCCTGTCTGCCAGCAAAGGCACGAAGTACCTTCATATCTTTTAGCCCTGATGATACTTGCATCAACCCCAAAAAACATACTATAATCCTTCATCATGAAAACATACTCATTCTTTACAATTCTCATCGGATCTATTGGGCTCATTATTGAGTTCTAACTATCCGCGGGAATTAATTTGAGTATATTCACTAACACTATATCGAACTCCCGCAAGGGAGTTTTTTTATGAGGATCTTAAATTAAGACGAGTGATAGTGAAGTGTAATTAGTAGAGGCGTATAGTCGCATTCCGAAGTGTACGCTGATCAATGAATTAGAGAATATTTAAATCAAAAAAGCATTCCAACCTATAGACATATATAGGCGATATGTAGTAATATATTATAGGTTATTTTGAAAATACTATGATGCAAGAAACACTACCAACACATGTAGTTTTTGCAGAGCACAATGTAATTGATTTAATTGCAGGGCATCTAAACGCTAACAAATACGCTCAAAGAGCTATTGAACATCTATTTGCAACAGCTTTTTCCTTTATTTATGGAGGCACTGGCATATTCAATGAGGCAAATCAATATGTCATGCAACATTTAAAGTATGCTGAAGATAGACGACGTGCAATGAGACCTAATTCACCACAACTCATTGTCACTGACGGCCACTCATACATAACTCCAGGTAGAAATACAATTAATCCTTACGATCTATTCAAATCAAATGATGGTAGTGTTGCAAGAATGATACCTTACTTTCCAAATGATAGAGCTTTTAGTACCTTAAAAAATTTAGCTGAAGCGTTGGATATAACTCAGACTGAAAATTTTGGACTTCCGCCAAAGGTCTCAATGGAAGTAGGTAAAAAGGATAACTTCTGGCATATTATTGAAGCAGTTTCACCTGAACACAACATTCCAGATACTGAAATTCTTGAAGGATTAGAGTTAAGTAGTGGTGATCGTACAATTGAGAAAAAATTGAAAGAACGAGAAGAAATGATTACATACTGTGAAAGTCGGGGTGTGAATATGTATGGTTACGTGAATATGTATGTACTTCGTGAGGTAACTTCTAACGGAGGTGACGGAATGATGAGAATTGTTAAATTCCCAAAAGGACATGAATACGAAGGTATGTATACCGTACTATCCGATGAAACCAATAGCACATTGGAAAACCCAATACCAATGAGTATCAGAGAAGTTAATGCTTTCATTAATGCAAATTCTCATTATATTGTGGGAGGTGGACTTGAATCTGCAGTTATTGAAAGAAATGGAGCAAGAACTAAACTCGAACTAGGAATCTCATCATTAATTTCAGATTCAGGAATAACTAGCTTAAACCCTAATATACAAATTTTTTCGCATGCAGGAAGCTGTGTGGGGACAGAATCTATCACAAAGCAGGATGGTGAATTGTATAAATTGGCAATGCAACTTAAAGAAAAATCTCAAACTGTATTTGAGTATATTCAAAGCATAAGTAGATCTAGTACATCACGCTTCAAAGGATTGGCAAACCTAGATACATTGACTCCTACAGAGCGAGAATTCAGAATGTCCGAAGCTCTAAAAGGTAGTTCTTTCGAAAAATTTGGGATTAGATGTTCTAGAAACTATCCATTTGTATTTGTAGAGTGCAATCCTAGACCAACAAATTATTCTCTAAGTATTCTTGATATAGCTGCATGTTATGGCTTATCACTAGAAGATGTAATTAAAAAAATTGACCATGATGAACTTGCAATAAGAAACGTTGATTCACAAAAAGTCCAAATTGCTCATGGAATGACTGCAGAAAAAGTTTACGCACAATTTTTAAGAGCTGAAGAGGAATTAAGAAAAAGGAGGGAAACGGCAGCAGTTTTGATACGTATGGTGCCAGGTGAAATCAAGCCAACAACTGAGAAGATTGGGATTTCAATGCACGGAAGGCCAGATCAACTAGACGAAAATCGTAGAATAATGCAAGAAAATGTAAATGGAGTTCTAAGATTTAAAGATTAATAAAAATCTGCCCAGTTTTTTATTACCCCTTCTAAATGACACAAGAAAGCTTACAACTCTCTGAGCAAGATTTTCTTAATCCAAAAAATGGATTTGTAGAAGTACATCAATTTGGGGAAGGATCATACATAGTGATGACCGATAAAGGTCTTGAACAGGCTATACAACAGCTTAGAATAACTATTGATAACGATTTTTTCACACCATATCAAGCTGGAGATACAAATAATGATGAAGTACATGGTGTTATTGCCTCATCTATGCCTGCTATAAACGACCTATTTATTGAGGCTAGTCAATACGCAAAATTTATTAATGATACAGGTGAAAATAAAACAAGTACCTACCAACTATTTAATGCGGATGGGATAGTCGCTGCACGAGGACTACACGAAGCACATCATACAGGAGAAAAATGGGCCATTTGCTTAGATGATGCAATAGCAAGCCAAGCCAAAGAAGAAGAATATGAAGTAATTCAATTGCAATCCAATTTTCAAGTTACAGAAGAAGACAACGAAGTTAATGCTAAAGTCTACCGTACATCAGAACTAATTTTGTTTAATGCGCTTTTCAATCCCACTAAACTATCAGATTTATGCGAAAAAATCATAAACAAGAATCTAGTTCTAACTACCTATGCCCTTGATGAACGAACCCACGCTGCAATTCAGTACTTAGTACAAAATTCTTCAGATCCCAATAAGAAAATAGTTATAGATGCAAATAACCCTGAAAATGCAAATCGAATTAACAGAAAGACTGCTCTGGCACCTAATGTAATAGATTCTCAACCAGTGCGAGTAGCACAGGGACAGATGGACAATCCATCTGCATGGTTACAAGCAGAAAATGCTCTATTTGAACTTGGAAAAGAATTGGGTGAAAATCTACTTAGAGTTCCTGGATATGCGGTACATTTCCCAGAGAACTATGACACCATAAAGAGTGAAGTAGTAAAAAGACAACTCTTTAATGAGTATCTTCAAAAGATTCGCCTTGCTCACTTATTCCTTAATGGTAGACATCATATAACAAAATTTTGCCAAAAAATAGATATTGGTTCAGATGGGAATGGTATACAACCTGGAATTGAATTTATGCCAGTATTTGATTTTGGTGATCACGAGGAGTCATTACAAAAATTTTATGAGTTAGCTACCTTAGATAGCCTCGACAGCGAAGAATTCTCTCAATGGCTTAAAACAGCCAATATTTTTGATAATGAAAAAGTACAAGAAGAATTCAGCGAATATGCTAAAGGCGGGGATCAAGAACAAAACGGACATAATCTAATCATTCATTTACTTGAAGAAGGTAAGGTTTCAGTAGACCAAATAAGAGCGAAATTAAGAGATCTGATTAAAGATGAGTACGTATGGGTACACCATGCAACAGAGTGTTTTAAAGATAGAAAAGGAATGGTTATTGAAGCACATGTAAATTATAAAAAAGTACAAATTAACGGTGTGAACTTTGAATGTACATTCTCAGTTCATGGAGTTGCCGGACAAACTACAGAAACTATTGCAGTTCAACTGAAACAAGGAAAAGAGTGGCGAGGAAATCTCATAGTTACCAAGGAGGAAGCAATAGATCTTGGCATACTTTCTGAAGAACAGTTCAATAAAATGATTACAGCTCACAAAGAAAAGCATGCTTACTTACTCACACAAGGAATCACACGATACGGTGATGATTATGGTGTTGGAGAAATTGAAACAACTACTGGAACGAAACCTGTGGTTTGTATACAGGATATAAACAATCGAACAACTGGTTGCCATCCTACACGCAAACTAGAGCAGAAATACCCTACTCAACAAGCAGCCTCAAAGCTAATGTCTCCAATTAAACCAATTGAACTATCAATATTACAAAACCTCATACAGACACAATTTCCCGAACTTGGCTATGAAGTTATTGTAAATGGAACTGGTGCACTTATGATTGGTGTACTTGGATCGAGTGCTACAGATGCTTTGAAAAACCTACTTGGCCTTCAGAACTACTTAGAACGAGAGAATATTGTTCGTGAAGAGAAAGAATTCCACCAACAAGAGGCATAATATAGAATTAGTGGTATATAGCTTAGTAGTTCTAGGTTAATCACTAAAGCCCCATTTACCTCTCTAATCAACACATTTCGTCATACCTAGATATTGAATAGTGACCCATAGTATGTTATACTGACCAGGTATATATTCATTAAATATAACTATGGGTGCTGAAGTAAGTCAGATTCTGGAACCGGAACTAATACAAGAAAGGTCTATAGAAATTGAAAACTTTCCAAGAACATTTGAGGGGCAACATGAGCACCTCAAACAACCGTTCAGTAAAATTGAATTTTTATCTAGACTTGGCGAGAGTATAGCAGATTTAATGGGAGTAATTATCCCCGAGTATCCTGATAGTCACACCCATGTAAGCTCTCTAGTATGTCATGTAGGCGAAGAGACAAATGTATGGGAGCTTACTAATCCAGGAATGGAGGTACCTATAGTAGCAGACGAATATAGGTATTTACTCCTTACCAGAAAATTGCTCGACTCAGGTATCAAAATACACTTGTTTAAACAAGCTCTATACAAAGGTGATTTTGATATTCATCAAGTTGAAAAGATTCTTAGAGAAGGTAATAAAGATAAGATAGCAGAAATACCCGGATTAAAAGATATAGATATAGATAAGATCCCTTACATTCTATCTGAGGAAGCTCATAAAGAAGACCGAGAGTATGTATTATCAACATTGGGAGATGTACTTACCCCAGCTATTATTAATTCGCTAAATCATGCACTATCACTTGAAGGGAAACAAACTCCAGTAGGAATAGAGAAGTATGATCTTGTTCCAGATTATAAAGAAATTGTAATTAATGGTGTTCCCTATACAGTTCGCTATCGGATAGATAAGGAAAGATCCAATGGTAACCACACAGGAAAAGCTTATTTAAAGCATAAATTGATACTAACTTCATCTGAACCAAAAGGTGAAAATTCAAAAAAAGAAAATGTAATTATCCTAAATATGGATGATAGTAAATTATTCGAGATTATAAGAGCACTTTATCCCGATGAATGGAGTTATAAAAAGAATAGACTTGATTTAGCATATATGGAATTAGATGGAGAAGCAGACAAATTAGTAGTTACCTTGCCAAATGGTTTACGGTTGCTGATAACAGCGTCAAACCACCTTGCCATAAATCTACAGATTCTGCCCCAAAGCCCCCATAATCCTACAAATCAACAAAACTACAGAGTAGAAATTGAAACGGGAACTGATACAGACCCAGAGTATGTAAAAACTATTATAGAAGTAATAAAAAAGCACCTCACCCAAGGGCTAACACATCTATCGCATAAGTAAATCATTTCCCGTATAATAGGCTACATATTTAAATAAAGAATATTTTAATGTCGCAGTGGGTTCACTTTACAGGAATAGCAGGTGTCACGACCGGTCAACTTGCAATTGCCATGAAACAAGCAGGCTATGACGTAACAGGATCTGATAGGGGTATCTTTCCTCCAATTAGTACTCATATAGAAAATAATGGAATAGAAATCCAACTCGGATATAAATCAGAACATCTTACCCGATCCTTCTACATAGACAAATACGGTGAGGGAGCCCTTAGATCTTCAAATGAACATCCAGATTTCATAATAATGCAGGGAGCAAAAGGTACTAAAAATGCAGAATATCTCTATGCACAAAAACATACTATCCCTATCCAAAATTACACAGATATTCTTAAAGAAAAGCTTATTGTCTCCGGAAATTCAATTGTAGTATCAGGCACCTATGGGAAAACAACTACGACAGCTATGGTTTCCTGGATATTCAAACAAGCAGGACTACCAATCAACTATATGTTTGGAGGACTCTGCGATAATTTTAAAAATGGCATTAAATTTAGGGATGATGCAAAGTTCTCAATTATAGAAGGAGATGAATATGTGATATCTCATGAACGAAGAACATCTAAATTCTTTGAATATTCACCCAAATATCTCATTCTAACTGGAATTGAATGGGACCATGCAGATATTTTCCCTACAAAAGATTCATATATTGAGAATTTCAATAATCTTATAAAGTCCATACCTGAGGATGGTTGTATTATTTTCAATGCAAAAGATACAACAATAACAAGATTGATTGAGAATGCACAGTGCAAAATCATTCCCTACAACTATCAGGAAGTAATGACTTCAGATATACGTGGTAAAATTATTCAAAGTCTCTCTCTACTTGGAGAACACAACAAAGAGAATGCATTAGCAGCGATAAAACTATGTGAATACCTTGGAATAGATTTAGATATTATTCGTAATAGTATAGCTACATTCAAAGGAATAAAGCGTCGATTAGAAGTTATCTATAATGATGAAAACACTGTTTTAGTTGATGACTTTGGCGCATCACCATCGAAAGCAGAGTCCGCACTACATGCAATCACACAAGCTTATCCAGAACACAAGATACTTGCTATATTTGAACCAAATTTAGGGAGTAGAACAGAAGATGGATTAGAAGAATATCAAACAACTTTTACTGCTGTTGATCAGTTATTCCTTCCTCGCTTTACACGAGTAAAAGGTACCTATATTTCCCACACTGACTTGGCGAATTATTTAAGACCTCATAGCATTCCAGTGGAAACATTTGATGACGACTCAGATCTGATACAAGCAATTACTAATTTTGAACCAGAAAAGAGGTGTGTGGTAATATTTTTAGGAAGCCACGGCTTTAGAGGGATGATAGAAGAAACAAAAGCTATTTTTGATAAATCATAGAGAATTGATGGATAAACACAAGAAAGCCAAGAGGCCAAAAACCGCAAAAGATATACTTATGTCGCATGACTGGCTTGAACAACGTCATAAGTCGGCGAAGTATGTTACAACCGAACACCAGGACTTTGGTTTACGACTTGCTCATAGGCTAAATGATCCAGAACATAAGAGTCTTTATATCAAACTAGCAAAAGAAGAAGATAGAGGGCTACTTGAACAAGCAATTTCTTTCGCAGATGATTATCATAAAGTAAAGAATAAAGCGCGAGTGTTTATGTGGAAACTAAAGGAGCTACGTAGAGAACGTAAACAGTCACGAGAGGATGAAGAGCGCAAACAAACTACCATGTTTTAAATCCGTATATGAACGTAACAGTTATAATAACCGCTTACAAAGAAGCGACTACTATAAAAAAAGCACTTCAAGCAATTGCAGATCCATCATACTCAAAGTGGAAACAAGATTTAGAAATAATACAAATTTCACCAGATGAAGAGACATTGAGTGCTGGAAAAGAATACATTTCAGAAATACAAAATCCACATCTCACTTATATTCAAATAAAAGATCCTAAAAAAGGAAAACCGCATGCATTAAATCTTGGATTCAAAAAAGCAAAAGGACAATTTATTGTACTGACCGACGGTGACGTGTACCTCCAAAAGGGAGCATTAAAAAAAATTCTTACAGCAATTAAAAATACCAATAAAGCTGCAATTTGTGGTCAAGTACGATCCCAGAATACGAGAAAAACATTCATGGGATATATTAGTCACCTCATGACAGCTGCAGCACATCATAAACGCATGATTGAGCTTTCACATATTCACTCTGGATATGGTACTAAATTAGTACAGAAGACTAACTTCTTTCCTCTGACTGGATATCTATTTGTAGTAGATATGGACAAAGTACATCAAAAATTCCCGAACGGTATAACAGTGCCAGAGGACTGTTTGGTAGATGATGCCTATATTTCGTATATACTCTATAACGCTGGGTTAGAGCTTGGATATGCCCCAGAATCGATGGTATATGCAAAATTCCCAACTCACCTCAATGATTATTTAAAACAAAAAAAACGATCTACTGGAGGATACTTACAGTTATGGAAATATGGGGTAGTTAAAACGGAGACAAAGTCACGCTCATTCTGGCATGAGTTACGGTATGCTTGGTTTCCCATCCAATACGCACGTAACTTATTTGAACTACTCTGGTCAGTTAGTTTCTATCCACTAAGACTCTATCTCTGGATACTAATATGGTGGGAGCAAAAAATCCGAAGAAAAGATTTTGCCAGCACATGGGTACGAATTGAAAGTACCAAGTAATACTCTTTAATAATCCCCGTTATTGTCAGTTATTCTCTTCAAAATACTGAATGCCTTATCAATATCTGCATTTCTAAAAATAATAGTAACCTCGTTAGAGGTAGAAACTGCATCTATGATATTAATACCATTCCATGCTATTGCTTTGAGAATACTATAATAAACACCAGGAACCTCAACATTACTTGCTGGCAACTTCAAAGTTATAGATGATAAATTTGTGAGATTGAGAATCACTTCCTCACCTTCAAATATCCGCTTTACATCCTCAGTTAAGGATTTATTAACTATAATAGTAGTTTCTTGTACTCCTTGAGAGATTGTTATAAACGAGTCTGTCTTATCCGAGAGTAATTCAAGTAACTCTTTCTCCTTTGATATTAAGTTTCTTGAGTTTTTAAATGTATACTCAACCAAATTTGATTTAACAGTAAGGTCACCTATTTGCTTAATATAATCACGAGGCCTGATGGTTTTTATAGCCAACTTGGGTTTCAAGCGTTTAAGTGCCATTACAATTGCTCCAACTTGTACGTCCTTTATGAGTAAACTCTGTACCTCTGGCTGAATTTCACGAGCTAAAGCTGAAAGATTAATAAGTTCTTTTGTTAGACCTTCTTCTAAGTATGGTGATTTCCGTATAATTTTTTCTACTACCTCAGCTATTGTTACCATTATTTTGTTAAATTCTTAACATTAAAGTTGAATATTGTACAAAATGTGCAAAAAATTGTCAAGAATACTTGTACGAATTAAAATTCACCTGCTTTAACTTAATAGAAATTTATATCATGAATTATCATACAGCAAATGGTGATCAAATTGAGATCACATCCCAAATTATCGGTGATATCACTGTAGGTGAAGTCGTCCAATCTATTGAAGGGGAAATGTACGAAGTTCGAAACATAGAGGATACAAACATTACAGTAGAGCTTATTCAAGTAGAAGAAGATTGGGGAGAATAATGACAAAAATAGGCTTACTACATACTGGTATACGAAACGAAGAAAAACTATTACTACAAGCTGCAAACACACAAGGAGTTGAGCTTAACATGATAGATATTCGTTCAGTAAAACTTACCCCTTCCAATGTAAGTGAGTGGGACTCCTATGATGTTTTTCTGGAACGCTCAATTTCATCTGTACGAGGAAATGCTGTTATTTCATTTTTGTCTGATCTGAACCTACCAGTAATAAATACTCAGTCAGTAATGGAAATATGTAATGACAAATTTAGAACTGCATGTATATTGGAAGCTCATAATGTACCCGTAGTTCGTTCGATACTAGTATTCAATGAAGAAACTGCAAAGGAAGCGACTAAAGAACTTGGAGGGTTCCCCGTAGTAACCAAATCAAGGGAAGGCTCATGGGGACGACTTATGGCATTAGTGAATGATGCAGATGCACTGGAAAGTGTATTCTCACATCGAGCATTCATGGGGCCTGAACAATCAGCTGTCATAATTCAAGAATACATAAATAAAAAAGAGTCCAGAGATATTCGAGCATTTGTTATAGATGGAAGGTGTATTTGTGCAATTTACCGAACATCTCCTCATTGGATTACGAATACTGCTCGTGGTGGAGTAACTTCAAATTGTCTAGTAAATGACGAACTTCAAGCTATATGTAAAGCTGCTTCAGATGCAGTGGGTGGAGGCATCCTTGCTATGGATATCTTTGAGACAGATTCCGGGTATGTAATAAACGAAATTAATCACACAATGGAATTTAAAAATAGTGAAGATCCAACAGGAGTAAGCATATCAGGTGAAATTATTTCATACTGTAGAAATTACAATGCTTAATGTTTCAATTGTAGGAGGTTCAGGATTTGGAGGAGGAGAACTTTTACGAATACTACTGAATCATCCGAATATCACAATAAAACAGATAACTTCTCAGAGATTTAATCGTTTTCCTGTAACATTGGCTCATCCAAATTTAAGAGGAGCTACGCAACTGAAGTTTTCTTCTGTTGAAGATCTCGAAGAGTGCGATATTCTTTTTCTTGCACTTCCGAATGGTGTATCTCAAAAGAATATTGAAGTGTATAAAAAAATTGCGCCTAAAATTATTGATTTAGGTGCCGATTTTAGGCTTAAAGATGAGGAATCATATACTACCTGGTATGGAACACATAGTGCCCCAGAGCTTTTATCAGAATTTACGTATGGAATTGCAGAATTACATAGAGAAGAACTACGTACATCTAACTATGTAGCATGTGGAGGGTGCGAAGCAACGTGCAGCATCCTAACCCTTTACCCATTAGTCAAAAGTGATATCGTTAAAAAAGATAGTGTTGTAATTGATGCAAAAATAGGGAGCTCAGCGGCAGGTAATAAATCATCATCTGCAAGTCACCATCCAATTAGATCTGGATGTTTAAGAAGTTACAAACCAACTATGCACAGGCATACCGCAGAAATCGAGCAAGAACTTGGTACTGAACTTGGAAATGTACATGTAACAGCAACCGCAGTAGAACTTGTACGAGGGATATTGGTAACAGTTCAAGTATTTTTCGAGGAAGATATATCAGAAGTTGATCTATGGAAATTGTACCATTCAGCTTATCAAGAAGAACCATTTATCCGACTTATAACTGACAAAATGGGCAATTACAGATTTCCTGAACCTAAACTTCTAGCCGGTACTAATTACTGTGATATTGGAATCGAAAAGGATCAACGTTCAAATAGAGCAGTTATTGTTGGTGCAATCGATAATCTAACGAAGGGTACAGCCGGACAAGCAGTACAAGCTATGAATATCATGCACGAATGGGATGAACGTCTCGGTTTAGAATTTAATGGATTACATCCGGTGTAATGGAAAAAAATACATTATTACTTATAAAAATCGGTGGAGGAGCAGATATAAACTGGGATTATATAGCAGATGACCTCGCTTCTATGAATGAACCTTATATTCTTGTTCATGGTGCGAATTCTACTATGACTCAAATCTCACAATCCTTACAAAAAGAAGAGCGAACGATCCAGTCACCTTCAGGCTTTTCGTCACGGTATTCAGATAAAGAAACAATTGATGTATTTTTACAAGCATATTGCGGCCTTGCAAATAAACGATTGGTTGAATTATTACAAAGGAAAGGCATCAAAGCTGTTGGTCTTTCAGGTATAGATGGTGGTATTTGGACAGGAAAAAAGAAGGCGAAAATTATTGGGACACCAAGTGATGAACAAAAAGTTAGAGTAATACGAGATAACTATGTAGGAAATGTAACACAAATCAATACTGAACTACTTACCCTTTTGCTTTCACATGACTATGTACCGGTACTTACTGCACCTGCTATCTCACTAGGTGGAGAAATTATTAACGTAGATAATGACAGAGCTGTAGCAACAATGGTTAAAGAACTTAACATAAAAGAAGTAGTCATGCTCTTTGGCGCTCCGGGATTACTACGTGATCATTTAGATGAAACATCGGTAATTCCACACCTAACTGTGAATGAACTAGAGCAAAGTATGGAATTTGCTAAAGGCCGAATGAAAAAGAAAGTCCTCGGTACCCAGGAAGCATTTAAAAATGGACTAGAAACAATGTACTGGGGAGATGGAAGAATCAAGAACCCTATTTCATCTACTCGTGCAGGTATTGGAACACAAATTACTCAATCATGATTACAAAACACCAACTTACACAGCAGAGGTCTATTGTAGGAACCTATGCCAATAGAGGAATAACTATCATTAGAGGTGAAGGAAATACTCTTATAGATACCGATGGAAACACATATATAGATATGATGTCTAATTATGGTGCTTCAACTCTAGGCTATGGGAGAGCCTCTATTTCCCAACAATTATCACAACAAATAGATACACTCATGTTGCTTCACGGTTCGTTTAATAATGATCAACGCTCTGAAGCTACACAGGAATTATTATTAGCACTTGGTACTAAGAACTACAGCCATATTTACTGGTCAAATTCAGGCTCGGAAGCAATAGAAGCAGCACTAAAATTTGCCACACTTACAACAAATAAGCATACATTCCTTGCTGCTCATAACGGATACCACGGCAAAACATTTGGAGCTTTAAGTGCAACTAGTTCTAATGATGGAAAGTACCAGTCCCAATTTAAGAATATGCTTCTGGATTTTGAATTTTTTGAATATAACGACATGGATAGCTTTAAGAACGCTCTGAATAATAATATTTCAGCCGTACTACTCGAACCTATACAGGGAGAAGGGGGCATAATAAAAGGAGAAAAATCATTTCTACGTGAAGTTGCAAAACTTTGCAAACAAAATGAAATACTATTGATTTTTGATGAGATCCAAACTGGATGTGGAAGAACAGGAACGTTCCTCGCATCAGAGGGAATTGAAGCTGATATTGTATGTTTAGCAAAAGGACTGGGTGCTGGGATACCCGTAGGAGCAACTATTGTTACATCGGAAATTGCTACCAAAATTCCTCGTGGAATTCATACGAGTACATTTGGAGGTAATCCACTTGCAATGGCTGGTGTACGAGCTATGCTTTCATATCTGGATAATAATTCAATCTTAGAACATGTACAGGAAGTTTCTCGAGTAATGGAGAATGAACTTAAGAAGTTACAAATAGAATTTCCTCATCATATAGTATCGATTTCTCAATCAGGCCTAATGATTGGAATAGAATTTGCCTATGACCCAATGCCTATTTTGAAATCACTTCAAGATAATTTTATACTTGCAGCACCAGCAAGTAAGAACAGAATGCGATTCCTTCCACCACTCACAATTACAGAGGAAGAATTATTACAGGCATGTGAGATTCTACATTCCATTTTATTATCGAAATAATTACTATGTGTAGAATCCTAGCTGTACAAAAGACCACGCCGACACAACCACAAAAATTGCTCTATTCATTTGCCGAAATGTGCAAAAAAAGTAGAACACCAGATGGCGATAGACAAGGAGATGGGTGGGGAATTGCATGGCTAGATGAAGCTACCACATGGAAATCCTACAAATCCACTTCCCCAGTATGGGAAGATACTAAAATATTTGAACAATTGCCAGAAACTAGATTATTTATTGTACATGCCCGAAGCAAATCATTTGAGACCGACAGCGTAGATGAAGCATTTAATCAACCATACCTAAGTAATACTATTGCATGTGCATTCAATGGAGAATTGCATGGTGTTATGATTCCAGCAGAAGGAAAAATTGGTGCAGAAAAAATATTTTCTCTAGTACAGAAATATAAAAGTGAAAATTTAACCACTACATTGCAGAAATTAAATCAACAACTTGATATAGGAGTAAAAGAGGTAATTGGGTCAAACATAGTCGTAAGCGATTCTTCTGCACTATATGCACTTTGTAAACATTGGGGCAAAACCCCAGATTATCATACAATAAGGTATATACACGATTCACAAACAACCATAATCTGCTCTGAAATCATTACACTTGAAGGCATAAATAATTCTGTGTGGAAAGAAATGAGTAATGGCGAAGTGATACAACTATCGTTTGATTAGCATTCACGGTATAATACCAAAGATAATTTATAGTTACTATTAGACACATCTCATGAGTTCAAAATCAGCATTAGCACAAATACGTGATTATAGAATTGAAAAAGTAAAACAATTAAAAGATATGGGAATTGATCCCTATCCCTCAAAATCATTTCGCACTCATACTACAGATCAAATAAACAATAACTACGATGAGCTAGAAGGGCAAGAAGTGACAGTATCAGGAAGGTTGGTTTCCTGGCGAGAGCACGGACACCTCATCTTTGGACATATTCAAGACCAAAAGGGAAGAGTACAGCTTTATATTCGTGATGAGGAGCTTAAACCTACAAATGTAGATTCACAAACATTAGGGTTTGATAATTTCAATTTACTCGATGTAGGAGACATAATCGAAGCAACAGGAATCGTAACAAAGACTCAAAGAGGTGAGATTTCCGTACAACCAAAAACAGTAAGAATGCTTACCAAATCTATACGACCTTTACCTGAAAAATGGCAGGGTATCAAAGATCAAGAAACTCTCTTTAGAAAACGATACCTTGATATGATTATGAACCCCGACCACAAATGGAGATTTGAAAAAGCTGCACAAATTACTTTTGCAATTAGAGAATTCCTCAATCATAGAGGGTTTTTAGAGATCAAAACTCCAATTATTCAACCTGTATATGGAGGAACCACAGCAAAGCCATTTAAAACAACAGTAAATGCACTCAATTCTGATTATTATCTTGCAGTTTCTCATGAGCTATACCTCAAGAGACTTATTACTGCGGGATTTGAAAATGTATACAACTTAGTAGGGTACTTTAGAAATGAAGGAATAGATAGGTCTCATAATCCAGAGTTTAATATGATCGAAACTATGACAGCCTTCAAAAACTACGAGTACAACATGGAATTAACCGAAGAGCTCTATAAATATATCGGAGAAAAAGTATTTGGGAAAACAGTATTTAAAATCCAAGGCCAAGATGTAGACTTTGGAAAACCATGGGAACGAATAATGATGATTGATGCTGTTAAAAAATATGCAAATTATGATTTTAATCAGGTTAAAAGTATAGAAGAAGCACATAAAATCCTTGATGAGATTGGATATAGAGACGATAAACCAGCATCTATAGGAGAATCTATGCTTAAAGTATTCGAAGAAAAAGTTGAAGAACAGCTCATCCAACCAACATTCATCTACGGACACCCAGTAGAAATTTCACCACTAGCAAAAACAATGACAAACGATCCACGGTTTGTAGAAAGGTTCGAAGGATTCATGGGAGGTATTGAAGCCGGAGACAATTGGACCGAGCTTAATGATCCAGTAGAACTCTATGAACGTTTTAAAGAACAAGTAGAGCGGGGTAGAGGGGGTGAAGATGAATTCCACCCTATGGATATAGAATTCATAGAATGTATGGAGTACGGAATGCCACCCACAACAGGTTTGGGGCCAGGCGTAGAGAGACTTATGATGATGTTTACCGAAACTGAATATATCGACGATGTACTATTCTTCCCTATGCAACGACCTGCCCCAATTTCTGAACTCGATAAAGAAATTTATGGAGAAGAGTATCTCGTAGGAACCGAAGGTACTGATTCAAAAACTACTGAACAAGATTTTTCACAAAAGTTTGTAATTGTTGTAAATAAAGAATTAGAAGCATGGCAACATGCCAATACAATCGGACATATTTCTGCATATCTAGGAAATACGCTTAGCGAAACATTTGCAACAGGTGATAGTTTTGCTACAAAGGATGGAAAAACACATCCGCGTAATAGTCAATTCCCAATTGTTGTACTAGGAGCAAAACCAGGTCAAATGTCGAATCTTATGGAAAAAGTCCGTGAATCAGGACTCCATTACCATGGATTTATACGAGAAATGATTGAAACTACAGATGATGCTGAAATAACTAAAATTCTTTCTCAAAAATCTGATTCAGAAATTGAATACTTGGGAATTGGTATTTTTGGAAAAAATGATGATGTTGATGGACTCACTAAAAAATTCAGTCTACTAAAGTAATTGAGGTTACCATACTTTGCAATAGTTATTAAATAATGTTGCGTTTGAGTGTTACCTAAAATTAATTACTGTCACCCTTCAACAAGCTCAGGATGACTTTGACATAATCTCTGTAATCCATGAAAATTGAAATAGAAAAGCGGGGCCCAATCTCTCAAAAAGAGAAAGAGAGACTCGTACAATTTCTCACTAAAAAAGGTGCGTTGATTAAAAAAACAGAACAGTTAGCGATATTTTGCGAGACTGACGATATTAACGACTCTAAAAAGACAGTTTCACTTAACTTACTCAAAGATACATCAACAGGCGATTTTGACTGTACTTTGAAAGCAAAACTTGGAGCCTGGGGAAAACATGCTCGCAAAGAAATTACTTTTCCTTTTTCAGAAGCAGACTTCGAGTCAGTAATTGGATTTATGGAAGTTCTCGGCATTACGAGAGCGTGTCCTCGTTTCTATCTTCGTTCTGACTATGCTTATGATATTTATAAGTTTTCAATTAAAGAGGAGGGACTACTTGAAGATCATTTTGAGATAGAAACTGAAATTGAAAAGGATGAAGGTACTGATCGGATAGAGGATGAAATATTAGTCTTACTAACTAAGCTACAACTAACACTATTCGATGATACTTATTATAAAAAT